>JALNZF010000018.1 GCA_023229435.1 Nitrospirota bacterium | reverse complement strand
CCTGCTGCAGGAAAGAACAGTCTGGATTCCGCCTGCGAATCATCCTTGGAGAAAGTATCTGAAACTAAAACGAAGAAACCAGGAACAGCCAATCACTGTTCCCTAAAACCGGACATTTCTATTTTGGCTTGACAAAAAGGATTTTTTTCTTGACACCAAACAGCCCTTTGTGTTACAAGATGGTTCCGGTTTTAACCAAATAAAGGAGGTAAGAAGTGGCAATTCATAAATCAGTGATCAAAAGGCAGCGACAAGCCGACAAGCAGCAGCTCATCAACAACTCCGCGAAATCCAAGCTCAAAACTTTGTCAAAGAAGGTGGAGCAGGCCATTGAGGCCAAGAACGCCGAGGTAGCCAAAGTGGCCATGGTGAATGCCATGAAAGCCTATGACAAGGCCGCGTCAAAGGGAATCCTGCACAAGAGCACCGCTTCCCGGAAGATCTCACGCCTGTCGACCAAGGTGGGCAAGATCACGGCTGCGTAGCCAAAATCAGCAGTTGAGAAGATAAGAAGATAGGAAGTTGAGAATATGCTTGGCTTCCTATCGCTTACCCTCTTACCTTCATACCTTCGGCTTTACCCCTATCCCCCGCACACTCTCAGGATCATCCGCTCCAGGACCAGTCTTCCGTTCAAACCGCTCGACTTGAGCGCTTTATCCGTTGACAGCATGACCGCAAAGACCTCGCGCAGTTCATCCAGGGTATAGCTCGTCACCTGTGATTTGAACAAGTCGACCTGATGAAAGATCACGGGAGGTCTAAGTTTTTTCATTGCATCATTAAACGCCATACCTGCGGCCTCCAGAGCCTTTACCTGCATGAGCCTGCGGAAGTTCCAGGCGATCGAGCCAAGCAGGCCAACCGGCGCTTCGCCCTCCTGGATCAGCCGCGAAAGGATGAGGAAGGCCTTTTCCCGGTTTTTCTGCCCAAGCGCGGCCGCGAGGTCGAAGGAGGAATACTCCCGGAAGTCCCCGACCACGGTCTTGACGTCATCAACGGTAACGGTCTTCTTCTCCTTTAAGGAGATAAGGACCTTCTCGAGTTCGTTGCCGATCTTCTGGAGGTCGTTCCCGAGGGTCTGCCACAGGAATTGGGCCGCGTCGCGCCGTATGGACAGACCCCGCGCCCTTGCCCACTCCTCGATCCAGGCAACGATCTCACGGTCTAACAAGGCATAGAACCGTGTCACCGCGCCGTGGGCCTCCACCGCGGAGGTGACGGCCTTTTTTTCATACCGCGGCTGGTTCGAGAGCATGAGCAGGCAGGTGCTGGGGGAAGGGTCGTTGAGATAGGGAATCAGCTCTTCAAGGTCAGCTGCCTTGAAGACATCGATCTCTTTCGCGATCACGAGCCGCTTTTCGGACATGAAGGGAAGCGTCTGGCAAAGGTTCACCAGCTCGGAGGATGACGTGTCCTTGCAGTAAAGAGTATTGAAGTTGAAGTCCCTGGCCCCCGGATCAACGACCTTATTGATGACCAGATCGATTGCCTCCTGGATCAGGAATTCCTCTTCGCCGAAGAACAGGTAGAGGGGGAGGATCTTCCCTCGCTTGAGGCTGGATATGAGGTCCTGATATTTAAGCATATGCCTTTATACACATTCAATGTCAAAGTTAATAATCCAAATATCAAACCAATTTCAAATGAGCGAATGCCAAATGGTTTTTTTGATATTTTGAGTTTGTTTGAACTTTGAACCTTGAACGTTTCGTCAAAACCCATCCAGCAACCGGCTCCGAATCGTCGACGCCACGTCCCGGCTTGCATTCTTAAGGGCCGCTTCTTTTGCGATCTTCGTGGCGGTGATGTCGCCGATCGATACGCCATAGCCCGCGTTGAAGACCGAACCAACACCCGTTTCCTGCCAGATACTCTTATGGGTCTTTACTTCCTCTACCGTTACATTCACTCCAATACTGACCGTATAGGACTGAATATAATTATCAGTCGAATAGGCGGACGGGGTAATCTCGAATTTCGTCACCTTCCCCTTGAGCACCAGATCGGCTGTATCCGCGTCCACTACCTTCAGCCGGCCATCGGCAAGGAACTCATCCACCACAGCCTTGGTCACCTCGACATCCACATAGGGCTCCGCGGTGTTGTTGATGAACGCCGGAACGGCGATGGTCCTGGCATCTTCGGGCACGATCCCTCCCATTGAAGCGAACCGGTATCCGCAGGAGGAGAGCAGCATCGACAAGGCGACCAGGACCAACACGATTGACGATGGACGATCGCCATTTAACCCGATGGACGATGGACGACCGCTCGCAGCGCTCGCTAGGACGACGGACGCTTTCTTCCTACATCCGTCTTCCCTCGTCTCTCGTCCCTCGTCCGTCATCCCTCGTCTCTCGTCCCTCGTCTCTCGTCTCCCGTCCCTCATCATCCCCCCTCGTCCCTCATGGCACTTCACACCACCACATTCACCAGCTTGCCTTGCACCACAATTACCTTTTGGGGAGATTTGCCGGCAATGAACTCCCGGACCTTGGAGTCAGCAAGCGCCGCTGCTTCGATGTCCTTATCAGAAGTACCGGCGGGAAGCGTAAGCTTACCCCTGACCTTGCCATTCACCTGCACCACGACCGTAATTTCCGTGGCCACGATTGCCTGGGGATCATACTGCGGCCAGGGTGCGTTCGCGATGCTCTCTTTACCGCCGAGCGCTTCCCAGAGTTCTTCGGCAAAGTGCGGGGCAAAGGGCGATATAAGCAGCACGAGCGTGTCGATCGCCAGGCGAAGCACGGGAGCCTGCCTGTTCCGGCTGAAGTTGCCGCCCGACGTATACTCATACATCTCGTTCACCATCTCCATGAGCGCCGCGATGGCGGTATTGAAATGGAATTCGCGCTCAATGTCCTCGGTCACTTTTTTGATGGTCAGATGGGTCTTCCGGTAAAGTGGATCTCCCCTCGCCTCAACCCCGGCGGGCCTCACCTCTCTCACCGCCGTAAAATTCTTGTACACGATCGCCCAGACCCGGTGCAGGAAACGGTACGCCCCCTCCACGCCCTGATCGCTCCATTCAAGGTCGCGCTCAGGCGGCGCGGCAAAAAGCGAGAAGAGCCGGGCCGTGTCGGCGCCGTACTTTGTGAGGATGAAATCCGGGTCCACCACGTTGCCTTTGGACTTGCTCATCTTGGCGCCGTCCTTGATCACCATGCCCTGGGTCAGGAGGTTCGTGAACGGCTCGTCTCCGTCAAAGAGGCCGAGGTCTCGGATCACCTTGGTGAAAAACCGCGCATAGAGCAGGTGAAGTACTGCGTGTTCGATGCCTCCGATATACTGGTCAACGCTCATCCAGTACCCGGCGGCCTTTTTGCTGAAGGGCGCCCTGTCCTCCTTCGGCGAGCAGTAGCGCAGAAAATACCAGGACGAGTCCACGAACGTGTCCATGGTGTCCGTCTCGCGACGGGCCGCTCCTCCGCACGTCGGGCACATGGTTTCCTGGAAGAATTTCGACTCCACGAGAGGCGAGAGCCCCTTGCCGGTGAATTCCACATCCATCGGCAGTTTGACCGGAAGCCGGTCAACAGGAACGGGGACCGTTCCGCACCGGCCGCAGTAGATGATCGGTATCGGCGTGCCCCAGTAACGCTGTCGTGAGATGCCCCAGTCACGGAGCCTCCAGTTCACGGTGCGCTTGCCGAGTTTGTTCGATTCTATATGGTCTGCGATCTTCTCTTTTGCAACGACGTTCGTGAACCCGTCGAAGATGTCCGAGTTCGCCATGATGCCGTCATCCGTATAGGCCTGCTTCATCGTGTCCGCGACAAGATCTTTTTCAAGGTCCTGGATCACGACGCGGACCGGCAAACCGTACTTTTTCGCGAACTCGAAGTCACGCTGGTCATGGGCGGGAACGGACATGATCGCGCCCGTGCCGTATTCCATGAGCACGAAGTTGCCGACCCAGATCGGCACTTTTTCGTTGTTCAAAGGATTGATCGCATAGGCGCCGGTAAAGACCCCCTCTTTTTCCTGTTTCTCGTCAGTGCGGCTGGCCTTATCTTCGCTCATCACACGCTGACAGAACACCCGTACCTCGTCGGCCTGTTTTTTCCCCTTGATGAGCAACTCCAGCTTGGGATGCTCGGGCGCAATGCTCATGAAGGTCACGCCGAAGAGCGTGTCCTGACGGGTTGTGAATATCGCAAGCTTCTCTCCCGTGCCTTCGACCGTGAAATCCACTTCCACGCCGGTGGACTTGCCGATCCAGTTCCGCTGCATCGTAAGCACGCGCTCGGGCCAGCCGGTCAGTTTATCAAGCGAGGACAAAAGCTCTTCGGCATAGGCCGTTATCTTAAAGAACCACTGCTCCAGTTCCTTGTGCGTCACCACCGTGCTGCAGCGCCAGCAAAGGCCGTCCTCCACCTGCTCGTTCGCGAGCACCGTATTGCACGACGGGCACCAGTTCACATACGAAAGCTTCCTGTAGGCAAGGCCGCGCTCGTACATCCTGATGAAGAACCACTGGTTCCAGCGGTAATAATCCTCGAGGCACGTGGCTATCTCCCGGTCCCAGTCGTAGGAAAGGCCAAGGCGTTTGAGTTGTTTGTCCCGCATGAATGCGATGTTCTCAATGGTCCATTTCTGGGGGTGGGTGCCGTGCTTGATGGCCGCATTCTCCGCGGGGAGGCCGAAGGAGTCCCATCCCATGGGGTGAAGGACATTGAATCCCCTCATCCGTTCATAGCGCGAGATCACATCGCCGATGGCGTAGTTCCTGACGTGCCCCATGTGGATCCTGCCGGATGGGTACGGGAACATCTCAAGGCAATAGTACTTGGGCTTCGAGGCGTCTTCCGTTACCGTGAAGGTTTTGTTCTCCTGCCAGGAGCGCTGCCAGCGTTCTTCGATTTTTTTACAATCGTACCGTTCTTCCAACAGATACTCCTTCGATATTTCAGCATACTGCCCGGACAGAGCGATCAACCACGAAACGTCCTTCTACTCTTTTGAACTTCCGACTTTCGGCGCCTTGACAAAGTTCTCAATGATGATCAGAGCCTTTGTATCACAGTTCAGGAACCTCACCCCATATCGGTTTCTCTTCGACGCGGTTGTTTCTACCCGTTCGACCATGCATGTCAGAGAGATCTCACTGTGGGCGATATTAAACGAGCACGTCAGCCGGTCGCCCTTTTGGAGCATACGATCTGTTTCCAGCAGCATCCCGGAGAGGCTGATGTTCTCGGACTTCGCAAAAAATGGGGTGTTCCCTTCCATGCCTTTTATGGAAGCGCGCAGCAAGACCCGCATGTCCTTTCGATGCGGTATGACTAGTTGCTCGGATGCCTGCCACAAAAGCATGCCGGGTTTCAGCGGCCTCCGGATGACGACATTGGCGCCCGCTTCCTTGCATTGAGACACGGAGTCTTCAGTCTCGTCACCGATGATAATGATCGATACATACTTCAACTCCGCATCGCTCCGTATCCTGGAGCAGAGCTTGGCTCCGCCCATCAGCGGCAAGGCGGCCTCGGTAATGATGAGGTCCGCTCTTTCGACACCGTGAAGATCGAGTATGTCCTCGGAAGACCCCGCGGGAAAGAACGTGATGTCGCTCCTTTTGAAGATCGTATTGCCTTCCTCGAGGTCATCCAGGAGGTCCCGAGCGATGATGATCTTTTTCATTCTATGGCGCACATGTAGAGCGAGAGCATATCAAGTTCATCCGCACGCCGCACTATTCCCGTATCCACCCCGGGTAGGCATCGGCCTTCCGCGCCTCATCGGGCAGTTCAACCTCAAGCTCATGATTTTTCCGGGCAAGGTCCTTCTCGAGTGATGATTTCTTTCGGTCGAGGTTCGTTCGGGCCTTCTTTTTGGTCCCACTTTTATTGGCGGCCAAATTCTTCGGCTTATCTTCATTTTCCTTTTCCTGTTTCAGAACAAGGTCGTACTTGTCCTGCAAGGCGTCCAGCTCTTTTCTGAGTTTCTGCGCCCGTTTGCGCCAGTGTTCCTCTCCCTTGCCATATTTGTCTTTGTGAACTTTCAGGGAGGTTGATGGTTTCCCGGCGGCAAAAGACTTCTCTCCCACGCTGACCCTGCTTTCATCCGGATTCACCGCCGTTGCAATGCTCTGATATTCCTTCGGCACCTGTTCCCGCTCATTCGTAAAGAATTCCTTTCCGTCCTTATCAACCCAGCGATAAAACTCGGCACGGGCAAGAGAAACGGACAAAAGAAGCATACATACTGTCAGGACAGCACCTTTTCGCATGGAGACCTCCTCTTGAGTGACTTAGAAAAATAACATAAATAACAGGGCTTCGCAAGGTTTTTTCTTGTGCTGCCGAGAACAAAAGTGTTATAGTGCAAACCTGCGTGCATAGCGCAAAGCGCGTAGAGTCTGATGTGCCTTTGCACGTAACTCCATGCGCTCTGCTCCACGCCCTCTGCTGAATGCGCGAACCCTATGCCTAAACCAATTGTCGCCATAGTCGGCCGTCCGAACGTCGGCAAATCCACCCTCTTTAACCGGATCATCGGCAGGAACTTCGCCGTCGTCGATGACATGCCCGGGGTGACGCGGGACCGAAACTACGCCCAAGCCGAGTGGATGAAGAAACACTTCCTTCTCGTGGACACCGGCGGGTTCGAGCCGGAGACCGAAGACGTCATGTACACGAGGATGCGCGAGCAAACCACACTCGCCGTGGAGGAGGCCGACTTCATCATCTTCTTGATGGACGGCAAAGAGGGACTGCTCCCGGCGGACATTGAGGTTTCGCACCGTCTCAGGGCCTCGGGCAAGCCCGTTCTCTATGCCTTGAACAAGGTTGACGGAGAGCGGCACGAAGGGCTCATCCCGGACTTTTACCGCCTCGGCATAGATACCCTTTATCCCATTTCGGCCCAGCACGGCCAGGGGTTTTCCGACCTCATGGACGCGCTTGGCAGTCTCCTGCCGGAAACACCTCAGGAATCTGAAGTAAAACAGGTTCTGGAAATTCCGAGGATCGCCATCATCGGACGGCCAAATGTCGGAAAATCGTCATTCGTAAATGCGCTCATGGGCGAAGACCGGATGATCGTGAGCCCCGTCGCCGGGACGACCAGGGATGCGGTGGACAGCATTTATACGTATTATGGGAAACAGTATATCCTCGTGGATACGGCGGGCATCCGGAGCCGCGGAAAGATCAGCCGCGGGGTGGAAAAATACAGCGTCATGCGCGCCATGAAGGGAATTGAACGGGCGGACGTGGCGCTCGTGTTGATCGACGCCTTCGAAGGCATCACCGAGCAGGATGAGCGGATTGTGGGACTTGCGCATGAGGCCGGCAAGGGGATCATCCTCGTCCTGAACAAGTGGGACCTGGTGACTGACAAGGAAGAGGGTTACAAGCGGTTCATCACGGATGTTCGGCAGCGGCTCAAATTCGCTGATTACGCCTCGGTGATCACCATCTCGGCAACCACCCGCCAGCGCATCACCAAGGTCTTTGAAGAGATCGACAAAGTGATGGTGGAGACCCAGCGACGCGTACCGACCGCCGAGTTGAACAAGGTCTTCTCGCAGCTCGTTGCACGGCACGAACCGCCGCTGTACCGTGCAAAACGCGTTAAATATTACTATGCCACACAAGTGGGGATCAAACCTCCGACATTCGTCGTGTTTGTCAACTACCCGGCGGGCGTCCATTTCTCATACCTGCGCTATATTGAGAACAACCTGCGCGAGGCGTTCAATTTCCACGGTACACCCGTGAGGATATTTGCAAAAAGCCGGCGAGAAGAGAAACCGCGGGGCAGAAGCAAAAACCTGAAAAAATAAGTTGACTTTCCCGATAAATACCGAGTATTATTATCAACAGAATAGGCAAATAAAGAGATTTATGGGTTTTTGTTAATTGTCGGCTGCAAAAACTACCTTTTTAGTTTGCAGTCTTTTTTTTGTTCAAACGAGTCAGCCACTGATCACTTAAGGAGGAACAGATGTCAAACGGTCAAGTAAAATGGTTTAATGATGCAAAGGGTTTTGGATTCATCACCACCGATGAGGGGAATGATGTTTTCGTCCACTTTTCGGCAATACAAGGAGACGGTTTCAGGTCTTTGGCGGAAGGTGATGCGGTCAGTTTCGATGTTGAAAAAGGCACCAAAGGTCTCCAGGCGGTCAATGTCGTAAAACAATAATGACCCTCGCTCTTTAGGGATCCATCATCGATCATTACAGCAGTTGTGAGATTCAACAAAAACACGGGAGGGCAACATGGCTAAGAAACTTTATGTCGGCAATTTGTCGTACACTATTACTGAAGAAGAACTCAAAAATGTTTTTACTCCCATCGGAGAGGTGCAGTCGTGTAAGATCATTACCGATGCCGGTACCGGTCGGTCAAAGGGATTCGGCTTCGTTGAGATGACGAACGATGACGATGCGGACAAGGCCATTTCGACCCTGAACGGAACAACCGTTATGGATCGTGCGCTGAATGTGAGCGAGGCACGGCCGCAGACTGAGCGTGCCGGGGGACGTGGAGGCAGGCCCGGTGGCGGCGGAAGGGGCGGCTTCGACCGTGGTGGTGGCTCCGGCGGACGGCGGAAGGAATATTAAATCTTGGAAATACGAGTTGACGATAAGAATATTGAGAAAGCGATCAGGCTTCTCAAACGGAAGATGCAAAATGATGGCCTTTTCAGGGAACTGAAAAACAGGCGTTTTTATGAAAAACCCTCAATAAAAAAGAAACGAAAACGGATTGAAGCGCAGAAGAGGAAGCAGAAGAGCCTGAGAAATAGCAGACAGAACAAAGCATAGCATCGATCACTTTCATTCGCGTTATTCCCGGAGATAAGGGTGTGCCTTCATACGCATTTTGAGGACCGTCCTCTCCGGGTTATTATTCCTTCCTGCTTTACATTCCCCTTTTGTACTCCATTGCAACATGAGTTATCGGCCAATCACAGCATTTTTCGTATTTGATTTTTATTTTACTATATTCATTGCCTTATAACGCCGCGACTCTCTCTTCCACCGCGCCTGTCTATGCATCAAAACTGTTGCGTCTTTTCGTGCATTGCATCTTCTTGCGGAGTTAAACCATTTTTCACTTGCCATTCATTTGCTGTATCGACGCCGTTTATTAAATGGAAGAACGCCTCTGATCCACCACATACACGCTTGAGGGAATCGTCTTGGCATAATCCTTAAGCTCAGCAGCAAGTTCCGATGTTTCAATGGAACTGCCTAATGCGCGATGCTCATTCGTTACAATGGCTATGGATATTGTCATGAGAGGGAACTTTAGTTCTACCCCCTGCCGGTTCTTGCCAAGGATAAACCCATTGGCCCGATCGGTCTGATCATAGAACTGAGGAACTCTCTTATCAAAAGACTGTATGATTTCGGAACACACATCCCTCATCTTTGCAGGAGTGGTGATCACAACAAAATCATCTCCTCCAATATGTCCGACAAAATCATTCTGCGTACCTTTAGACTGGACCGTGGTCTCTATGATCTTCGCCGTCTCTTTAATGACTACATTACCGTGTGCATAACCATAGTGATCATTAAAAGATTTGAAATTATCAATATCAAGCACGCAAAACGCAAGAGCGTTCCCTGATTCGATGCGCCGTTTCAAAACATTCTCGATTGCAATTCCTCCTGGCAGGCGGGTAAGCGGGCTTGCGTCCAGATACATCTCTTCGAGTTTTCCAAGCCGCTTCCCCATGGCAATAAAAGCCAGTGCCAGGCTCCCAATCTCATCTTGCGAGGTAATTTCCGGGTCATATTTAAAATTCCCTTCTGATATTTGAGTGGTCGCTTCTCTGAGTTTGTTGATCGATGACGAAATATGATGGGTTACTACCATACTGGACAGCATACCCAGCATGATGCTCAGGATACACAGTATAGCCGTCGTAATAAAAGCGGTTTTCCCGATCTCCTGGATCTTTGTCATCTTGACATCCTGCGACACCTTGGCTTCCGCGGACATCGTCCGCAGCACCTCCAGGAGTTTATCTAATGTTTTCTTAAGCTCACCGTTTGATATAGCCGTCGCCCCCTGGATCTCCCCCGCCCTGACGAGTTTCATCTCCTTTGCGAACAGATTGTTGTACTGTGAGTGCAGTTTATCGATCTGGATCAACGCCGGAAGAAACCGGGAATCAGGATGATTCTGTAATACCCCTATCATGTATATAAACTCATCGGAGCGTTTGCGAAAGAGATCGCGCATATCGTTGCCCTTGAGGATCAAGTAGCGCTTCTCATAGGTATCCTGGGCAAGCAGCGCTTCCTGCATCTTGTCAGCAGTTTCCTGCGCGGGGATATCACCTTTGATGATTTCACTGTTCAGGCTGTTCATCCGCTGAAGACTCAGGAGGGCATAGATGAGCACCACGGTAAAGACTGCGAGGGACATATATCCTAAAAGCATTTTGCGGGCAATGGTTAATTTCGAAAAAAACCTTCGATGGGTTAGAAATTCCAGGACGGTATGGATGAGACTCATATTCCTCTCGAGGCCGATGCAATAATGAGGCTGCAAATCATCAGTTGGTACCACTCATTTCTTTTTGAATAAAAAATAGCAGGGCGATTATTTCGCCCCGCTCAAAAAAGCTTACTATCCTAAAATATAACGATGTTAGTCAACATTCAAAATATTAGGGACAAGACGCAGGCGGACCAAATGTCTCCTTCGGACATCCTGTCACAGCTATGTCAGCACTAACCATATGTGATACTACTCCTGAAACAGCACTAATTGCCGCTGCCACATATGTGTAATCCTTCCCAGCTTCAGTTGTGCTTGTCGCGGCGCTTGATAACGGTAGGGGATATGTGGTCCAATATAACGTAACCGTTCCGCTATCATTCGTAGTACGTACTATTTGGTCACTGGTTATCTTAGTGGTGTAGCTATGATCAGTCCACCAGATGCCGTTTGTGGAAAAGACTATACATACATTATTCCTTTGATTACCGTTTATATCCGTTACTGTAAACACAGGATCCTGAACACATCCTTCTCCATTAGCTGCTAACCAACCCCCTGCATACACATAATCTTTCCAACCACAAATTCCTGTACTGGTAATTTTATCCGTCGCATTCGCCATAAATGATCCTGATGGGCATCCTGCACTTTCAGCCTCTTTCCTGCCACATCCCGTAATCAACAGGGTCAATGCCAGTAAACAAATCAATGTAAGTATCGGTGTATTTATTCTCATGCTTTTCATCAATGACCTCCGTACCTTCTCTTTCTAGATCACTTCCTGCCTTACCACTCTTGGCGTTATGAAAATGATCAATTCCCGCTTTTCCTCCCTCGTCGTCTTGCTTTTGAACAGCCACCCGATAAGGGGAAGATCGCCGAAGAACGGGACTTTGGTAATCGTCTGGCCGCGGTCCATGACGAGGATACCGCCAATGACAGCGGTCTCTCCATCTGCGAGAAGTATCTCGGTTGTGGCCTCGTTCTTCCGTATGGATGGCTGTCCCGAAGCACCCAGGAGCGAGGTATCTGGTGCATTTTTTGTCGCTTGAATTTTCATGAAGATCTTATTGTCCGGTGTCGCATGCGGAGTGACAATGAGTGAGAGTTTGGCGTCAATGAACTGTATCTGCGTCCCCGATGCCGATGTTGTTGAGAAGGGGATGGAAATCCCCTGCTCGATCTTGGCTTCCTTGTTGTCAAGCGCGCTGACCCGCGGGGTCGAGATGACTTTGCCTTCTCCTGTTGATTCGAGCGCGGAAAGGACAAGGTCAAGATTCAATGATTTACTGATGGAGCCGAACGTAAAGCCAATCGCTCCGCCGCCCGTGCCCGCTCCGGCAGGCGCCGGCATGTTGACAAAGTAGTTGCCCGACCCTGAAGGCGTTGCTCCCATGGTCGGACCGCCCGTGATTCCTACGGCATTCGGGAATGCAACACCAATTGGATTGCCGTGCGCAGCGTCGGACTTTTGCGAACCGCCCCATTGCACACCGAGGCTCCGGTTGAAATTCAAGGAGGCCTCTACAATCCTCGCCTCGATCATTATTTGAGCAATGGGCTTGTCCAGCAGCTTGATGAGAGACACGACCTCATCGACGTTCCGCGCGATATCCTTTATGATAAGGGTATTGGTTCTGGTATCCGTAACGGTTTCTCCGCGCGGAGAAAGCGATTTTTTTATCGTCGGCTCGATTTCCGCCGCCTTGGCATAATTGACGGGGATGATCCGCGTTATCAGGTCTTCCGCTTTCTTTTTCGCTTCCTTTGACCGCATTTCATCTTCAGCTTCTTTGGTAAGCGCGCCCACTGAGGCGATGCGAAGAATATTGTCCTCAAGCACGTATCCAAGGCCGTTCATCTTCAGAATAATATCCATGGCCTGGTCCCAGGGAATGTTGACCATGCGAACGGTAACTCTGCCTTTTACCTCGGGCGAAAGGATAATATTCAAATTGGCGACCTCGGCAAAAAGGCGCATGACATTGATCAGGTCCGCATCCTGAAGATCAAGAGAGATCTTCCTGCCGGAGAATTTACTGCCGCCCGCAAGCAACGTCCTGTCGGTGACCGCTAACCCCTGTTTCCCGGTCCCCACTTCTCTTTCTTCTTTGCTGACCGCAGGGGGCACAGCTGCTACGGCCTCCTGAGGTACAGCGACTTCTTTTTCAACTTCAACCGTTGAAACCTTTTCCTGTTCTTGCGCTGCAGCAGTCTCTTTCGGGAGTTTTTCTTCCGGTTTAGCCATGAGAATCGGCCCCAATACAACGATCAAGGTATTGCCTTCGGGGGTAACCGTGTACTCAAGCGGCTTTGTAAGGTCTAAAACCACGCGTACTTTATCTTCGTGCTGCGCAACGCGAACCCTGGCGAGCCCGCCCTTGCGTACGGGTACGACACTCGGCCTGACCTTGTTCTTTGTACCAGGGATATCGACAACCAGCCTGTTGTCTTTAAGCATAAACACCTTCGGCGACATCGTTCCGTCACCCAGAATGACCACCTTTGCGCCTTCTTTATCCGCCGAGGCCTGGATAGCGGACACAATCGTTGCCGTGCTAATTTGCTCTGGCTGAGGCGCTTGCTCCTGCTTGGGCTGTTCCAGCTGCGGTGCAGGCACAACTGTTTCAGGCGCCGCCTTTGCTTCCTCAACCGGCTTAGCCAGTTCTACCATAAGCTTGCCGTCTAATTGATATACCTTGGTGTCGACAGCCTGTGAAAGGGCTATCTCCAGGCGGGCAATCGTGTCCTTCTGGCTCGGTGTAATATCAACAATGGCTCCGCTGTTCACATCCATTTTTGTCGTAAACTTACTAATGTCTGCATCCGAAATATCTACTACCAGCCTGAGCGGTTCAGTTAGCTGGAAAGACGTATATTGCAATATCGGCCCTGTCCCCTCAATAACAATTTCGGTTTTCCCGTCCACATCACGGGGTTCGATTCTATTGAGAAGCACCGGATCCCCCTGCTTCTGCGCCGTCCCGGGCGCTTTTGAACCGCACCCGGTGAACAGCACGAGAGTGAGAGAGATGAAGCATATTAACCATGATACCTTCGGCGGTTGTGCGTACTTCATTGCATCCCCTCCTGTTTTTTCCGGAGCTCAATGACAATCTCTTTCCGATCCGTTTCGCCCGAAATGGTTTTGAATTTTTCTTCGATCACCATGACATCCTTTGTTATCTTTTTTATGATGCCCTTGTTCTGGCCAATAATCGTTCCCACGCGTACAAAATACCCCTTTCCTTCGGGACCCTCAAGCATTGCGTTATATCCAAAACCGCCCCAAACAACGCCAGTCAGTTTAAATTCATGGATGCTATACCGTTCTAATGGCGGACGATCTTCGGATTGTGCTTTCAGGTCTTCTCTAACGATAATCGGCGTGAAGGGATCGCGCCTCCCCACGGAGTTATAAGAATAGGCAACCTGGGGTTTTTCCACTGTTGTTGTAACCGTCCCCTGGGTAATCACCTGCTGTTTCGGTTTGACGGACGCGGGCGTTTTCGAGCCTGACGGCTTCCCCGAATCGGAACAGCCAGTGATTCCCGCTCCTCCAAACAGGAACAGGATCAATAGTAACCCCATGACCGTTTTTTTAGCGCGATGTTTTTTTAGTCGCTGCATCAACTTTTTTCTCCACTCCAACTTTCTTTTCTACTGCCGAGAACGTCATTGCCGTACAAGTGATGGTGACTTCAGGGTTGCCGTCATTGCTCATTTTCATACTGTCCATTTTTATATTGAGTATATTCACAATACGTGTCAACTTTCCCACCTGGTCGAAAAGCCATGCGGTATGATGATAGCCTCCCGTCAGAGTAATGGCAATGGGAATTTCTTCGTACAAGCCGCTCGCATGCATCTTACGTCCGGATGGCTTCCAGGATTTGAGCGCAAGACCCGATTGATTCACGAGATTCTGTATTTGCCTGAGCAGGTCGGAGACTTCAGACTCGGGAGGCAGTTGTTCGGTAAGGATTACCAGTCGTCCTTGCAGTGACTTCACCTCTGCCCTAAGGACGTCCAGTTTTTTTATCTTGTTATCGTTCTCGCGGATATTATCCTGCAATCCCGTAAGCGCGGTTTCAAGCTGCTTGATCTTGGTATTCATGGGGATTTGGAACTGGAAAATATAAGCGATCAAGAGTATCGCAATGAACGCGCCGAAACCGATCGCTCTCGTCCTGGTGGAAGTTTTCTGTATTTTATCGATAAAAGATGCCATCACAACCCTTTATAGACAAACTGGAGTTTATATCGGTAAATATCGATTTTATCCTTAGTTGCCTGACTTGTTTCAAGTAACATGACATCCTTCAACAGTGGAGACGCCTTCAAGTTATCGATGAATCGCACCACCTCATCGTTGGTAAAAGCTTCCCCCTCGATGTTGACGCTGTTGTTGTTTTCCGAAAGCGATGATAGGTTGACCCCCTTGGGAAGCGCGGTGCTTACCGCATCGAGAAGAAGGACCGGTCCTGCCTGGTTCTTTTTCAGTTTTTCGATAATTTCAATTTTCTCGGAGACATTTTTTCGTTCTTCTTCGACGTTCTTCACTTCTTTGAGCATATTGTTCTGATCGGCAATCTGCTTTTCCGCGACCGCCTTTTCCTTCTCAAGCGCGGCAATGCGGTCGTTTTGCGTCTTCCAATAATATCCCAAGGCCATCAGAACCAGAATAAGGACGAGGACCGCAAGGATTACTTGCTGCTGAAGGTCGATAACCTTCTTGGGAGGCTTCTTTTTAGTAGGCAGAAGATTTATTTTGATCATCTGTCGCCCGGCCTCCTGATCGCAAGCCCCACCGCCACCGCACACAGGGGTGATGACTCCGCTATCACCTTGGATTCAAATTGCTTCGGGTCGATCTTGATCTTTTTAAACGGATCAACTACCTCTACCGGTATCTCAAGCCGTTCAGAAAGCACCGTGGTAAAATTTCCTATTCGTGCGCACCCGCCGGAAACCAGCACGCGCGACACCTTGTCACTGCCGGTCGTGGAACGGAAAAATTCGAAGGACCGCTGCGTCTCGGCTACTATATCGTCCGTTACCGAGGACATCACCCCGGAGATCTGCTCCTTATCGGCACCTTCCACGTCTTCGCCCCTCTTCACCTTTTCCGCATCTTCATAGGTAAGACCGAAATCCCGCTGGAGCGCCTCGGTATAACGGTTGCCGCCTACCGTAATATCACGGGTAAAGATCGATATCCCGTCCTTCAGGATATTGATATTCATAACCGAGGCCCCGATATTGAGAAGAGCCGTGGTTCCTTCTTCAATTGCATAGTTGAGCTCGAACATGTTCGCCAGCGCGAAAGCGTCGACATCCATGACCACCGGCTCCAGCCCCGCCTCTTTGACAAGGTTGACATAATCGTTTATCTTATCCTTTTTTACCGCCACCAGCAGAACATCTGCCTGCCCTTCGGCAGCTCCAGCCCCAAGCTTTTGAAAATCAACATTCACGTCATCAATGGAAAAGGGAATGTACTGCTCGGCCTCCCATTTGATGGATTCAGCCAGCTCTTCATCGGTCATATCGGCAACAGAGACGCGCTTTATGATGACCGAACTGCCGGAGACCGATATCACGACCTCCTTGGTTTTTACCTTCTGGGAAGCGAGAAGCTCCTTGATGGCCTCAACCACGCGGCCGGCATCCATCACCGCGCCCTCCACAATTACCTCGGGCGGCAACGGCACCATGCCGAATTTTATCAACTGATAGTTTTTATTCGAACCCTTCAACTGGACAAGTTTAATAAAGGTTGACCCTATGTCCAATGCGATCGGCTCAATTTTTTTTGAAAAAAGCATTATCGCTCCACAAACAGACGATACGTCTTATCAACCGGCGCTCTTGTTCTTCATGATCTTTTCGATAGCCCGCAGGTTGGTCTCGCTATAGACTCTCCAGCCCCGCCAGTCACGATCTACCCCTGACAGCAACCCGTCGCTCTCCCATCGAAAAAGTGTAGCCCGAGAGATATCGAACCGGCTGCAGATCTCGCTAGTTTTATACTTTTTCGCTCTTTTGCGGGCGGCCATGGTACCCTCACTGGTTAGTTCACTACGAATAGTTATAGTAAGTATAGTTATGATGATACTCAAAAAAAAGTAATTGTCAAGTTTTTTTTATCTTTTTTTTAAACTGGCAACAAGGTACGAGATATTGTGCCGAGATAAAGAGGAAAACACTAGATGTGGGACAAGCGGACGAACGTTTTTATTCGACGTACAGATAAATCGTGAAATAGTGGCACGCGCTGCCAGCCAGCACAAAGAGATGCCATATCCCATGGCTGTAAACAAGTTTTTTGTCCAGGGCATAGAAGATAACCCCTATGGTATAGAACAGTCCCCCGGTAACCAGCCAGGTCATGCCCGCACCTGAAAGTGCGAGAGAGAGCGGGCGAAAAGCGACCATTGCGATCCAGCCCATCAGCAGGTAAATTACCACTGAGAGGATGCCTTTCCGTTTCACAAACAGGAGGTCTTGAAGAATACCTATCACGGCAAGCCCCCAGACCACACCGAACAGAGACCAGCCCCAGGCGCCGCGCAGGGTAACGAGGGTAAAAGGCGTATAGCTTCCGGCTATGAGCAGGTAAATTGCGATGTGATCGAATTTTTGGAATAACCTCTTTGATGCTCCCTGGATACTGTGGTAGAGCGCAGAAGAGGTATACAGCACCACGAGCGTTGCACCGAATATACTGAAACTGACAATCTTCCAGGGATCGCCGGCAAGAGCTGCCCGAACCACCAGAAAAATGAGGCCAATAAGCGCAAGTACGGATCCCAGCAGATGGGTGATACTATTCAGCCTCTCGCCGCGATACATGGTTTATCCTCTCGCCCTGCCTGAGCTCTTCTTACCCTCGCAGATAAATAAAAAGTATCTGCTCAGGTCAAAATCTGTTAGCCGCGAATGGCCTAAATAATGAACCGGCCACTTAGAGAAGCAGCAAGGATCGCAGAGAGGATTAAAGCTGAAATGCATGGTTTCAGGTTCTTTCTTTGAGTTCTTTGCGTTCTGCGGCCAATCTGAGAAGTTACAATAAAAAAGGAGAGGCCTCCTCGGCCTCTCCTCTAGAGTGTCCTGATGGTAAATCTTATACATCCACACCGTGCGGTGTAGCGAAGGTACCACGCCGTGCCGCCATATCCATAAGCACGCGCTCGGTGCCGAACCTGCCGGACTCGTACTTGCGGATCTTGAGCTTTTCTCTGGCTGTATCGATGAGCTTCAGCGCCAGTTCGAGCATCTTGCCCGGATCTTCTTCAAAGTAGAACCCTGCACTCACCATGTCCCACCACTTGTTTTCCATAATGTCGGTGAGCGTCTTGCTCGCCTTGACCGGAGAACCCGCCCCAAAGATGATCGGCACACCGGAAGCAACGAAGTAAGTCCCGATGGCGATGGCCTTCTCGCTCATCCACTCGGGTCCGATCCCGACCGCCGGCAGGCCGCCGAGGTCATCTCCGAGACCTCCCTCTTCCGCGATCTTCGACGCAATGGTCAAAATGCGGGAGTTGTCCACACAGGAGCCCAAATGGAGCACCGGCGGGATACCAATGGCCTCGCAAACCTCTCGAAGACCGAGGCCTGCATTCTCAAGCGCCATCTCCGGCGTCATGTAGCCCGCCTTGGCCGACGCATGGGCCGAGCACCCCGTCTGAACAACGAGTATGTCGTTCTTGATCAATTCTCGGGTGAGAAAATTATGGATGCTGTCCTGGCAAATCCTCGGATTATTACAGCCCGCAATAGCGACGATACCGCGGATGCGGCCGGCGATAATGGCATCATTCAGAGGTCGATAGGAGGCACGGTACAATCCGCCCTGCATGTACTCGATGTACTCGTCAGAGAACCCGGCGATCATGTCGGCTGTTTTGACATTGGCCCGTGAAACATCTTCCTTTTTACGGTTCTGAAAGTTATCGATTGCGATTCGGACAACCTTCTTCGCAAGATCCAAGGCATGATGCTCATCGTATTCAATGTGAATGGCATCCTTCATTTTACCTTTATTCGTTGTCGTGATGACCTTGGTATGGAACTTCTTTGAAAGTTCTCCGATGGCAGGCATGATACACTGCACATCCACGACCATGGCCTCAACCATCCCGGTCAGGAGACCAAGCTCCTGCTGCAGGAATCCGCCGGCAGTGGAGATGCCGTGGCGGACCAGGATCTCGTTCGCTGTACAGCACATGCCCACGAGGTTCACGCCTTTAGCGCCCTTGGACTTGGCATAAGATAAGATCTCGGGATCGTCTACAGCGACAACCAGCATCTCGGCAAATGACGGCTCATGACCGTGTACCACAAGATTCACATAATCTTCCCTGAACACATCAAGACCGGCCTTTGCCTTGACCGGCATTGGAGTGCCGAACAGGATGTCGGAGATATCCGTACCCATCATGGAACCGCCCCAGCCGTCCGCGAGCGCCGTGCGCATAGCCCCGAGCATGATGTTGTTCACTTCCTGATCAACTCCCATGGTGGTCCGGTGCATCATTTCCACGACTTCGCGGTCGATAGCGCGCGGAGCAATGCCGAGCTTTTTCCATATCTCCTGCCGCTTCTTGGGTGCACGGGACAGATAGGCGAGTTCTCCCCGCTGCTGGCCGAACTGATCAAGAAACTTGAGAGCAACCTTCTCGGCCACTTCGTTCACGGACTTACCTTCCACGTTAATCCCGAGATATCCGGCAACACGGTTCAGCTTGCGAACGTCCTTGATCTGAAAATCCTTTGCCTCGCCCCGCCCAACCGCCAGCAGGGTGTTGGCCAGGTCTCTCGCATGGTCCGAATGCGCCGCAGTGCCTCCGGCCACCATGCGCGCAAAGTTTCTCGCCGTCACGACCGGCAGGGACGCTCCGCAGATACCCACGGCCTCATCTTCCTTGCCAACCAGACGGCAGGGTCCCATGTGGCACATCTTGCAGCAGGCTCCCTGGTGTCCGATGGGACACGGCTTGAGCTTTTCCGCCCGCTCGAACGAGGTCTCTATTTTTTTCAACCCCGCGACCTTCAGCAGGGCTTGGGCAGCCGGGTCAACTGATTTCTGGTCTTCTCTCATGATGTTTCAAAACTCCTTTCCTGAAGGAAACTAAGCATCCCCTGTTTTAAGCCTGTGCATTATACAGAACAAAGAATAAAACCACCGCACGTTGCATCCGCAAAATTGCAGAAGAAGGTCGTCTTGGTACCCAAACCCCTGCCTATTTCTGAAGTACCGGCTGTTTGACCAGCAGCACCTTGGACACGCCGGAACCTGCCAGCAGGCCCTGGTTCATGGCCATGATAAGCACAGAGGCGTATAGGGCATTCGGTTGAGCGGCCTTTGCAGCCACCGGCTTGAAGGACCCGGCCCCGATCTTCCCTGCCTTCACTTTCTTGACTGCAGCAGTGATATCTTTTGCCTTGAAGGCCTTTGTCTTGCTCATTGCCGCCGAGATCTCGGCAGCGATCTCCAGACCATCCTTTGCCTCGCCCGCAGGATGCTGTGCCTGGGCAACGGTCTTGACCATACCATAGGTATCCATGACCGTCCCCTGCCTCTCATAGAGAGCGGTCATGGGAAGCACCAGATCCGCTTTTGCCGCAAGCGGTGTCATATGGCTTGCCTGCACAATGATCATGTCGGATTTGAAATCAGTATCACCCACATTTCCGGCAACAAACAGCACTTTCATGCCGGACCTCATTTCACGATATCCCTTGCCAAATTTTTTCACCTTGGCCGCGCCGGGACCCCTGTCAGGCACGCAACCCATCTGCATCACTCCCAGGGCGTTCGCTTCAACCATAAGCGGCAACACCCCTGCATTTTTCAGGAGCGCGAGGTTCAAGGCCTGGAGCGAAGCGTCTTCGTTCGACGAGATGCCGGTACCGATGATAACGACCGCCGCTTTTGCCGCGGCAAGCACCTTGCCCGCATTCGTGAGCAGTTCAGCTGAAACACCCGACGTAGACGCGGCACTGTCGACGCTGAGGAGCGATTTTTTCATGGCATCAAACCCTTTTGCCGGGAACGTTGCTCCCTCCGCGATCGCGGCGCTCATAAGCCCCGCGAGAAGGACCGTGTCGGTCCCTTCCTTGAGCTGAAGATGAATGGCATTCTGATGACCGGCGAGCTCGATCTTCCCCGGGTTCACCACAATGATCTTTGCTCCTGCCTGGGCCCTTCTCCGGATCATGACCTCCGCTTCCTGGAGGGATTGTTTCTTCTGCGACGGGTCGGCGCCGATCACCACGACCACGTCAGCGGATTTGAGATCAGCCTGGGACGCGATGGCGCTGCCCGCGTCACCGTAGACCGCACGAAGGGCCGAAATCAGGCCGCCTGCGTATACGGAAGCCGGTGTATCGATATTCGGGCTCCCCGCAACTTCGCGGGCAAGTTCCTGAACAGCATATGCCTCCTCGTTGGTGAGCGAACCGGCAACGATGAACCCGGCATTTGCGCCTGCCTTCTTGAGAGCGGCAGCCGCGATCTTGGCTGCATCTTCCCAGGAGGTGGGAACAAGTTTTCCACCCTGCTTCTTCATAGGTGTCATGATGCGATTTGCCGCTTTTAAAGAATCGAACCCAAAACGGCCGATCGCGCAGATGTAGCCGTTGTCCTCTTTCGCATTCACCTTCACGATCTTGCCGTTCTTGCTGCTCGTGATCACGCTGCATGCGGATCCGCAGGCGGTGCATACCGTTTCGTGCTTTTCGAGGTCCCACTCCCTGCCGTGCTGCCAGCGGTCCCGCTCCATGATGGTGTTCACGGGACAGGCGTCCACGCAGGATCCGCAGAAGGTGCAGCCTGACTCGTGCAGCGGCTTATCCAACGCAGTCGACACTTTGGTCATGATGCCACGGCCCATGAAGTCGAGCACGTTCGTGCCCTGCTCCTTGCAGACCCGGACGCACCGGCCGCAGAGAATGCAGTAGTTGTTGTCGATGGTGATGAAGGGGCTTCGGTCGTTCAACGGGTAATTAAAGCTCTTCCTGCCGAATGACGATTCCTGGATTTTCAGGTCCGCGGCATAGCGCTGGAGATCGCAGGTGCCTGCCTTGGGGCAGGTCATGCAATCCAGGGGGTGGAAGGACAGCACCAGGTCGGTCACGAATTTTCTGATCTCCTCAACCTTGGGAGTGCTGGTCTGGACCTTCATCCCTTCCTTGGTCCTGGTGGTGCAACCGGTGACCGGCGTCTTCATGCCCTCGATCTCCACCATGCACATGCGGCACGCGCCTACGCCCCTGAGTTCCTTGATATGGCACAGGTTCGGGATATGGATCCCTACGGTCGCCGCTGCGTCCACGAGGGTCATACCTTCGGGAACCGACACGGCCTTGCCGTCAAATTCCATGTTCACCATCTTGGTCGTCATCTCAGCCTCCACAGTAAAATCACAAATTTCAAATTACAAATCTCAAATAATCATCAATGACCAAATCTCAATGATCAAACAATTTGGAGCTTTAAATTTGGCTATTTGGAGTATATTTGTCATTTGGTGCTTGTGTATTGGTGCTTGATCCTTACTTACTTACCGCCACGGCCTCTTCTGTCGGCATATTCCCATGAAGAGAACAGGACGGCAAACCACCGAGCGCCTTTGAACGAACATCGCAGGTACAGACCAGTGTCCGCACCGGCTCCGCGGTTCCCGCCTCGCGGTCCTTTTCGATGATCACGACCGCCTTCTCGGGACAGACCTTGATGCATTCGCCGCAGTGAGTGCAGCGCTGCTGCCGGATGCGGAAAGGGGTGAATCCGCCTTTATACGGTTGCAGCTTCTGGCCCTCGATCGCATTGTCCTTGCACACCTCGCGGCATTTGTCGCACATGGTGCACAACGCGGCATTGATCTCGTATCGGGTGAGCTGCTTGCACTCGTGATAGGTACAGACACCCTTAATATGCCGATCGAGGTCATTGGCGTTGTTGGCAAGAAAAGCCGCCAGGATGTCGGCATGGTCCTTGCCTTTCTTGCACATACCGCCGTCTTTCACTTCGACGGCAATACGTTTGAGCTGGGCAACGTGCTTTTCCTCGCCCTTCCCGGTCTGGATCGCTTCGAGGATCTTGATCGCGTCAAAAATACCGAGCTTGCAGGGATGGCACTTTGAGCACATGCCGTCCTTGGAATCGTCATTATAGAAAAACGTCAACTTCCGCCGCGTGGCATTGACCGGGCATTTATTTTCCTGTTGCGACATGATCCCTCCTCTTCTCGATCATGATGGCCTCAGTGGGACAGACACTGTAGCAGGCCTTGCACCGGGTACAGTAGTCCTGGTCGATAAAGAACTTGTCTCGAAGCTCCACCACGGCATCAAAGGCGCAGGCCTGTTTGCAGAGACCGCAGAGAATGCAGTGTTCGGGCAATATCCGGTATGACCCCAATCCCTGGCAACGCTTGGCCCGGCAGTACTTGTCGTTCACATGCTCTTCGTACTCTTCGCGAAAGTACTTGATCGTCGAGAGTACCGGGTTCGGTGCGCTGTTCCCGAGACCGCAGAGCGATCCGGCAACGACCATCTTGCCCATTTTCTCAAGCCGCTCGATGTCGCCCTGCTCCCCGCGTCCGGTGGTGATCTTGTCCAGAAGTTCGTACATCTGCCAGGTGCCGATACGGCAGGGCGGACACTTGCCGCAGGATTCGCTCTTGGTAAAGGACAGGAAGAACTTGGCCACGTCCACCATACAGTCGTCTTCATCCAGCACCACCATCCCGCCGGAGCCCATGATGGAGCCCACCGTCGCCAGGGTGTCGAAGTCCACTTGCATGTCAAGGAACTGGGCCGGGATGCAGCCGCCCGAGGGTCCGCCGGTCTGTACCGCCTTGAACTGCCTTTCCGGGTTCAACATGCCGCCGCCGATATCGAAGATGATCTCTCGGAGCGTGATGCCCATGGGAACTTCGATAAGGCCCGTGTTCTTGATCTTACCGGTAAGGGCGAAGACCTTGGTCCCTTTTGATTTTTCAGTGCCGATCTTCGTGTAGTAATCGAGCCCCTTGGTGATGATCGTGGGAACATTGGCAAACGTCTCAACGTTGTTCAAGTTAGTAGGCATATTCCAAAGGCCGCCTGCTGCTTCGGAGAGGCGCGGGGGACGGGGACGCGGCATACCGCGCTCGCCCTCAAGGGATGCGACCAGCGCTGTGGATTCACCGCAGACAAACGCGCCCGCGCCTTCTTTGATCTCGATGTCGAACTCGAGCCCGAAGCCAAGGATGTTCTTGCCCAGGAGGCCCATGGCCCTCGCCTGGGTTATGGCAACGCCGAGGTTCTTCACGGCAAGAGGATATTCATGCCGCACGTAGATAAAGCCGTGTTGCGCGCCAATGGCATACGCGTTGATAAGCATGCCCTCGAGCACGGAATGAGGGTCGCCTTCCATGAGCGAGCGGTCCATGAACGCGCCGGGATCGCCTTCGTCGCCGTTGCACACCACCGCCTTGATCTTGGCACCGGATTTTTTCGTATGCTCCCACTTGAGACCTGCCGGGAAGCCTGCTCCCCCGCGGCCGCGAAGACCGGACTTCTTCATGATATCGATGACCTCGTCGGGCTTCATCCCGGTCAGCGCCTTGGCGAGGCCGGTATAGCCGTCCTCGCGGATCGCGTCGTAAATATTGCAGGGATCAACGACACCGTTCCGGTGGAGCGCCACGCGTTTCTGCTTCTTGTAAAAGGGAATATCGCCCACCGTCTCGTTCGGATCGGACAACGGGAACTCGCGGTAAAGTTTCTTGCGATAGGATACGCCGTGGAGCACGGAATCAGAGAAGAGGGTCGGTACGTCATCCACCTTCACTTTCTGGTAAAAGATCTCCTGCGGGTCCTGGACCACCACCGGACCTCGCTGGCAAAATCCCTGGCAACCGGTCTTGACGATCTCGAGCTTCTCCTGCTTCAGGGCCGCTTCCTTCTCGAATTGGTCAATAAGTTTTAAGGATCCCGTGGCCTGGCACGCGGTACCGCAGCAGACGCGCAACCGGTGGGCATCGCTTTCTTGATGCTCCTTTTTAAGCTTCAGGCGCAGGGCATCAAGGTCGTTAACGTTTTCCAGCCGCTTAAACGTGAGTTCCATGTTCGCTCCTCACCGTAATGATTATTTCGTCCACCATCCTGGGCGTCAGCTCGCCGAACAGGTCCTTGTCGTTGATCGTGGTAACGGGCGCCAGCGCGCAACATCCCACGCACCCGACGGTCTCGAGGGTAACGGACAGGTCCTTGGTCGTTTCGCCTTCCTTGATCCCAAGCTGACGTTCCATCTCCGTGAGCACGGCCTTCGCGCCCCGCACGTGGCAGGCAGTACCCATGCAGACCTTGACGATGTTCTTGCCACGGGGCTTGAAATGAAAATGTTTGTAGAATGAAGCGACACCGTAAACATTGTTTAGCGACAGGGACATCCGCTCGGCGATCATGGTCATGGCCTCTTCAGGCAGGTAACCGATCTTCTCCTGGACCCGCTGGAGCACGGCAATAAGCATACCCCGCTGACCCGCGGCATCATCAAGGACGGCATCAACCTTCTTTATGTCTTCTTGTTGGAGCACGATAAGGACCTCCCTATTGTAAGTGCGAACAGAAAAACCGGGACAACGGGTTTGCCTGCTGATTTTTCAAGGTGTTACTGAACTGAAAAGAGAACATCGCGGCTGTTTTTCGTAATCATGGAACGCAAGGTAAAACGGGTTATTATTATTTGTAAAGGGGTTTATATTAGCAAGCATGTGGTGAAAAATCAAGAGAAAATACTATAAAAAAATATCATATGAAAATTACAACCGCTATCATGCCGGGGACGGATTTGTTCCACCGGGAGATTTGAAATCGGATGATACAATAATTTCATTCAAAACGCAACAAGGCATTTTCATCATGTCGTTTTCATCAATGTGTTCCCCGTTTGACAGGCACGCAATGACCTGCTATCATACTAATTATTATTCAATTGCGTGGAGAGTAATCATACATGAGCATTCTGGCAATGATCCTTGCCGGCGGTAAGGGAGAACGGCTCCATCCCCTCACCATACATCGAGCGAAACCCGCGGTCCCTTTTGGCGGCATTTACCGTATCATCGACTTCGCTCTCTCGAACTGCATCAATTCCCAAATCCGAAAGATCGCGGTGCTGCCCCAATATAAGTCCCTGTCTCTGGACAAACACCTGCGGCTCGCCTGGAACCTCTTTTCTGGAGAATTGAACGAATACATCATCTCCGTACCCCCCCAGCAGCGGGTAGGAGACAAGTGGTACCAGGGAACGGCTGACGCCATCTACCAGAACATCTATATGATCGAAAAAGATGCGCCGGACCATATTCTCGTGCTTGCCGGAGATCACATCTACAAAATGGACTATGCCGAAATGTTCCGGTTCCATAAAGAGAACAAGGCTGATGCTACGGTGGCGGCCATCGAAACACCCCGGACAAACGCCACCGCCTTCGGCATCGTCGAAGTGGACAACAATGGCAGGATCATCGGTTTTGAGGAAAAACCCAAAGATCCCAAACCTATCCCAGGACGGCCTGACTTAGCCTTCGCGTCCATGGGCATCTATTTGTTCAACACCAAAACGTTGCTGGAATATCTGAAATCCGACGCGCTCCAGGAAACGTCCCACGACTTCGGCAAGAACATCATCCCCCAGATGATGAAGACGGCACGGGTCTGCGCTTACAATTTTAAGGATGAGAATAAGAAAGAGGCAAAGTACTGGCGCGATGTCGGGACCATTGACGCCTACTGGGAAGCCAACATGGACCTGGTAAGCGTGGACCCGCTCTTGAACCTCTACGACAAGGCCTGGCCCATCCGCACCTATCAGGCCCAGAACCCGCCGGCCAAGTTCGTGTTCGCACAGGAGAAAAAAGACGGCAGGCTCGGCATCGCACTTGACTCGATCGTGGCGCACGGGTGCATCGTGAGCGGCGGCCGGGTGCAGAATTCCGTGCTGTCGCCAAACGTCCGCGTGAACAGTTACAGTGAAGTGCTCGATTCAATCCTCATGGAGAACGTGGATATCGGCAGACACTGCCGCATCCGCCGCGCTATCATCGACAAGGACGTCATAATCCCGCCGAAGACCGAACTCGGGTATAACCTTGAGAAAGACAGGCAGCGCTACCATGTAACACCCTCGGGCATCGTGTTGATCGCGAAAGGAACGGAAGTATCTGAAAAGGTAAAGGCTGCTACGATGGCGGACGAGCGGGAATGATACATTCTGGAACGGGAGGAACGCAGGACAGGCAATGAGTTCGATTTAGGGTGCCTCTTTCCCCTTTATTTTCCGCTTTCGGAGGTGGCTTGATCCTGCCCCCTGAATCATCCAAGCACGCTCCTCGCTTCTGTGTCGGCAAGACGATTCGAATGGTTGAAAGTCGGATCCCCTTATTTATCATCCCACTTCGTCGGCATGAAGATATTGCGCAGCTTGAGCCACCGACGCTCCCGATCCGTCAAGAGCTCCGGTCCGAAGATCTTCTTCATTTTAATGAGCGACAGGCGATCGGCAAACCCGATAAGCCCGGTCAAGAATCGACCGATCAGTGGGACACTTCCCGTATGGAGTGCCGACGCCAGGTCCACCACGAAGATGTTCCCGTCAATAAACAGAATATTCGTCCGGCGGTGCAGATCGAGATGCACCCAACCGCGCTTATGCAGCTCATCAACAATCCGTTCGAATTGGCGTATGACCTCAGGCCCGAACTCGCCCCGCTGAAAACAACCAAGGTCCTTACCCTCAAGATAGAGAACAGCAAGGGAATAGGGCGAGAGCCGCTTGAACTGCGGGGGCAACCCCGCTACCCCGCGCAGCGCTTCATAGGCCCTGGATTCCCGTCCGATCACGAAGCGGCCGATAAGATTCCGCTCCCAAAAGCCTTTTTGTGAATAGTCCTTCACAACAAACCGGCGCCCCTCGAACCGTGTGATGAAAACATCGGCCTTAGTAAACCGGCCCTTGATCAGGACCTTCTCGAGATTCATGATCGCTTCTTCGTATGTCATACGGGGGTACATCGCAGGATTGCAGATAAAAAGTTGCATTATTGTAGAAGTACGAAGAGCAAGAGTCAAGGAGTTTATACAATACAGACGTCAAAGGAAAAGCCCCCTGTCTGCCTGACAGGGGGCTCTGTTTGCTTCACTATAATCGCGCAGTTACGCAGTTATACTCCGCCTTTGCAACCGCCACACTGCGGTCCCATCCATACGGGAGCGCCGTTCTCATCGCGAAGTTTCAGGATCTCGCTTCCCTTCTTCACTTCCGCCGCAATATAGACATTGTCATCATTAAGGGCGGTTTTCGATCCCTTGATCTCCACAGTGTCACCCACTGCAATCTTCACTGTCTGCCGATCAAGATACCACTGCGGACCGAGATAAAATGCTGTCGCCGCATTCCCGGAGTTCACTTTGAGAATCACGCCTTGCCCGGTACTGCACCGCTGCGAATCGACCGGCTCAAGCGAAACCACTTGCCCTGAGACAACATCGGATTTTGCCGAGTCATACGATCCAATACCGGCGCATCCGCCGCACGAAGCGGAACCCTTGCATTGCCAGCCCGGTCCCGCCATCGCAACCATGGCGGTAAGAACCAGGACGGACAATAACGCCACTAAACCTCTCGTTAACCTATTCATAATAAACTCCTCCTTGCTTTTCAACTTCGTGATTTGTTTGTTTCATGATCAATGAGACACAATAAACAGAATTAAGTTGAATATCAACAGCAAAAAATACCGTATCAATTTTATAACCGCGTTATGAAGCAATACGCCTTGTTCTCAAGTGAGGATCAACCTGCCGTACGATTTTTTGTGTATCGTGATAATCCGGTATCGCGGTTATTTCTTCTTGTCATAGTCCCTGAGGAACTGCGTCAGGAGCCGCATACCAATGCCCGTTGCTCCCTTGGGCGTATAAGGGCGGTCTTTTTCGCTCCAGGACGTGGCCGCGATATCGAGGTGAACCCAGGGATATTTCCGCACGAACTTGGACAGGAGCGCCGCGGCCGTGATGACTCCGCCTGCCCGGCCGCCGGTGTTCTTCATGTCCGCAATGTCGCTCTTGATCTGGTCATAGTATTCTTCCCAGAGCGGCAGTTCCCAAACGCGTTCTCCGGTTTTTTCGCCAGCCGCTCGGATCTTCTGCATAAAGACGTCGTTCGTGCCAAGCATGCCGATCGCCTCCTGACCAAGGGCCACGCCGCAGGCGCCGGTCAGGGTTGCTATGTCCACGATCACCGCGGGTTGATATCGACACGCGTAAGCAAGCGCATCGGCAAGGATGAGCCTGCCCTCGGCGTCGGTGCTGATGATCTCGATGGTCTGGCCCGACATCGTGCGGAGCACGTCACCGGGTTTGTATGCCCTGCCGCCCGGCATGTTCTCCGATGCCGGGAGCAGGCCTACGATGTTCAGCGGCAACTTGAGCGCCGCGGCGGTCCGGATCGCTCCGAGCACCGCTGCGCCGCCTGCCATATCGTCCTTCATCCTGTCCATCTTCTCGGCGGGCTTGATCGAGATGCCGCCGGAGTCGAAGGTGATGGTCTTGCCCACGAGCGCGATAAAGGGCTTCGTGCCGCCCTTCCGGTACTCGACAATAACGAACTTCGGCGGCTGCACGCTTCCCAAGGCAACGCCGAGCAGTGCCCCCATGCCGAGCTTCTTCAGCCGGTCCTTTTCAAGAACCTGGAACGTGAGCCCGAACTGCCGCGCGATCTCTTTCGCCCTGGTCGCGATGATCGCCGGCGTCATGTCAACAGGCGGCGAATTCACCATGTCGCGCACCATCATCGTGGACCCGGCAATGGCCTCACCGATCTTCACGCCCTTCTGCATGGCCTTGACCGCGCGGCTGGTTTCCGTCAGGAGGGTGATCGTCCGCAGGTCTTTCTTGCGATCGTTCTCTTCATTGGTTTTATATTTCAGGAATCGGTAGAGCCCAAGCACGCTGCCCTCAGAGAGCGCCTGACCAAGCTCTTCAGCATCCAGACCGATCCCATCAGTGACGATGGTGATGCCCTGTGCACCGGCGCTTCTCAGCGAAGGCGCTGCCTTGCCCGCGGCCTGCCGCAAACGGTTGATCGTGAACTCGTTCCGTTTGCCCAATCCCACGAGAAGCAGTCGTACCGCAGGGAGCCGGCCTTCCGGGTAGAGAAGATGGACCGCGCCCGTTTTAGGCGTAAAATCACCCTTCTTGATAAGCCTCGAAATCAGGCTGCCAAGCGCCTTGTCCACCCGTCCTGCAACCTTGCCCGGCTTCTCATTTTCAAAAAGCAGGATGACCGCGGCATCGGTTTTATGCTTCTCTATTTCCCCCGCAAGAACATTGATCTTCATTGGCCCCTACCTGAATGTTAATTCTCAATTTTCAATTTTAAGTGCGCTGTTCATCAATCTTTCCTCACCACGATCGGCTCCAGACCTTCGAGCATCAGCTTGCCCGCCACCTGCTCGGCATGATCCTCGGACGCATACGCGCCCACCCTCACTCGATAGAACATGGCGAGGTTCGTTTCAAAAGGCATGATCGTGACCACGCCGAACTTTGTATTCAACCGCTCCTTCAGCAACCGCGCGTTCTCTTCCTCGGTGAAGGTTGCCGCCTGCACCGTGTACTGCACCGGATCGCGAACAGCCTCAACAGTCTCTATCTTTACCCTCGCGGTCCCCTGGGACACAAAGCCCAGCACTTTGGCCGCTCCATAGGACAAGTCCAGAAACCGGCTCTTGAGGAACGGTCCACGGTCGTTTATTCTTACGGTGATGCTCTTGAAATTATCGAGGTTGGTAACATGGACAACGGTGCCGAGCGGCAGGGTCCGATGCGCGGCCGAAAGGCCATACATATCGAAGACCGCTCCATTCGCTGTCTGCTTACCATGCAGTTCCTTGCCGTACCAGGAAGCCATCCCCGTCTCACGGTAGATCGATTCCGGTATTGGAAACGAAACCAATACCGGTTCCTGTACTGGCGCCGATACCGGAGCGGGAGATGGCGCTGTGGCAGCAAGAGGGGTCGGCGGCACATCCCTGCCGGCGCAGGCAGCGATCAGTATAATCGCGGGCAGAAGGAAACCGGTTCCGAACGTCCGTACACTATCGAAGGGAGGACAGAACCGCATGCTGCAGTCCGGTTTACGCAGTAGCGGCCGGTGTCGCTTCGCCGGCTTTCTTGCCTGATGACTTGTATGCCTTGGCTGTGCGAAGCTTCCGCTGAGCCCGCTTCACCTTCTTGCGCGCCGTGCGTACGTCCGGGTCGGACTTGCTTGCGGTTTTCGTTTTTTTCTCCGCGGTCTTTTGCTTCAGCTTTTTTATCTTTTTCTGAAGTTTCTCCTGATCAACTTTAATCACGTATGCTCCTCCTTAATAATATTAATTGATGATAGAACGAGTATCGGAAACTCATAATAGACAAAAACCTGCGAGAAATCAAGCAATATTGCATTTTTGCATATTAATTTTGTCCGTTTTCTTCGACTGGATATTTGCGGGAAAAATGACTGACTGCGGGACCGCAGCATGCCGGGACAAAAAAAGGGAGCCGACCTATTGCAAGGTGACTCCCTATCGTTAATTTTCTTATTAGGTTAGCAACCGACTGCTTGTTTGGACCTTGCCTTCTTCACTTTCGTAATCATTTCCTTCTCAACGGTAATCTCTATCTTGTCGCCGGTTTTCCATTTGTCGAGGTCAACAGCCTTGTCAACGGTCATGGTCACGTCCTTACCTGCATCGTCGACGACCATTGTGGCGGCCTTTGCATCCACGCTCTTTACTATAACCGTCTTTTTATCAGCTGCAAACGCCATGGATACCAGAGAAACAACCATTACCACTACTGCAAGAACTGCTGCGAATTTCTTCATGTGTTCTACTCCTCCTTATAGGGAATTAAAAAAAAGTTAGTTGCATGTCGGATATACATTACCACAAGTTTAATGATTATTCAATTAAAATTTTAAATAATGTTATTTGCCAATATTGTAATCACTACGGCATATTATAATAACCCGCTTAACGATATTATTTTTACTCCTACTCCCCCTCAAACTCCGTGAGGGCGAAGACCTTATATCCTTTTTCCAGCAGTTTCTTTTTCCCGCCCACTTCCGGCAGGTCTACAATGAACGCCGTCTCCACCACGACTGCGCCGAGCTTTTCAACCAACGCCGCCGCCGCAAGAGCGGTGCCGCCGGTCGCGAGGAGGTCATCTATCAGGAGAACTCGTTCGCCCTTCCTGAGCGCGTCCTTATGGATCTCGATCCTGTCCGTGCCATACTCAAGCGTATATTCCTGGCTAACGACCTCGGCAGGAAGCTTGCCCTTTTTTCGGATGGGAATAAAACCTTTCCCCAGCGTATACGCCAAGGCAGAGCCGATAATGAAACCGCGCGATTCGATGCCAACAATCGTATCGAATTTAAAATCCATGTGCATGTACCGCTGGGTCAGGGTATCGATGACAAGCCTGAACCCCACGGGGTCCTTGATCAGCGTGGTGATGTCGCGGAACATGATCCCTTTTTTGGGATAATCGGGGATGGTTCTGATCCTTGACTTGATCGGCATAGCTATCTCCTTGCAAATTATATTGATTGCGCAAAGAACAAAGTGCATGGCGTTGTGCTATGCTCTATGCGCTCTGCGCTTTACTGCTTTCGTCAACACGACTCGTCTTCGACATTTCCGATCTCTTTATACTTCTCCACACCCATCTGATACAGGTCCGCGCCGTGCACATCGTTCACCACGACGGCCGGAAAGTCCTCAACCGCCAGCCGCATCACAGCCTCGGTCCCAAGCTCGGGGTAAGCGATCACTTCAGCTCTGCGTATTGACTTTGAGATAAGTGCGCCTGCTCCGCCGATGGCAGCGAAATAAACTGCCTTGTATTTCTTGATAGCATCTTTGACTTCCTGACCGCGCGGCCCCTTTCCGATCATGCCTTTGAGCCCCAGTTCGAGCAGATAAGGCGTGTACTTGTCCATGCGGTAGCTCGTGGTCGGCCCGGCGGAACCGATCGGCCTGCCCGGCGGCGCCGGCGTCGGTCCGGTGTAGTACAGGATCTGCCCTTTGAGCTCGAAGGGCAGTTTTTCGCCCTTCTGGTGACCTTCCACCATGTACTTGTGCGCCATATCCCTCCCGGTATAGATCACACCCGTGATAAGCACGCGATCACCGGATTTAAGCTTCATGATGACGTCGTCGGTCAAGGGAGGATGTAGGGCTATGGGCTCAGTCATATATCACCACGCATCACATGCAATCCGAATATTTTTTCTCTTTTTTCATTCCGCACTCCGTATTCCGCATTTCACAATATGATCGTCTTATGCCTTGCCGCATGGCAATTGATATTCACCGCGACCGGCAGGCTCGCGATATGGCAGGGGAAGCTTTCGATATGAACTGCCATGGCCGTTACCTTACCGCCGAACCCTTCGGGACCGATGCCCGTCTTGTTCACGGCCTTCAGCAGCGTTTCTTCCAGACTCGCAAGCTCGAGTTTCGGATTCGGGCTGCCGACAGGACGGAGGAGCGATTTTTTCGCAAGCAGCGCTGCCTTCTCGAAACTTCCTCCGATACCCACGCCGATAACCACCGGCGGACAGGGGTTTGCCCCGGCTTTTTGCACGCACTCGAGCACAAGGTTCCTGATGCCTTCCACTCCTTCGGTGGGACGAAGCATCCGGATCACGCTCATGTTCTCGCTCCCCGCGCCTTTGGGCATGAACGAGATCTTGAGCTTGTCGCCGGGCACCAGCTCGGTATAGATGATCGCCGGCGTGTTGTCGCCGGTGTTCTTGCGCGTGATCGGATCGACCACGGACTTCCGGAGATAACCTTCTTTATACCCCTTGCGCACGCCCTCATTGATCGCATCGACAATGAAGCCGTTCTTGATCCTGAGGTCCTGCCCAATCTCGACAAAGAAGATGGCAATACCCGTGTCCTGGCAGATCGGGATGTGCTCCTCCTTCGCGATGCGGGCGTTCTCCTTCAGGAGTTCAATGATCTCTTTGGCGCCGGGCGCGGTCTCGATCTCGATCGCACGGTCAAAAGCGGTGATCACGTCCTCGCTCAGATTATACGCCGCATCGAGGCAGATCTGAGCGACGTTGTCCCTGATCTCGTCTACATGAATTTCGCGCATCCCTGCCTCACCGCGTCCACGGACCTCATGAACGCCGTCTTTTCATCAGGACTCAGCTTGATCTCCATTACCTGCTCCATGCCCTTTTCGCCGAGCTTCACCGGCACACCGGAGAACATCCCCTTCACCCCGTACTCACCGTCGAGGTACGCTGAACAAGGCAGGATCTTTTTCTTATCCAGCAGCACGGCCTCGACCATCTCGAGTGCCGCAGCCGACGGCGCATAGTAGGCGCTCCCCGTCTTGAGCAGCGCAACGATCTCGGCCCCGCCGTTCCGCGTGCGGTCAACAAGCTTGTCGATCGTCTCTGTGCTCATCAGTTCGGTGATCGGAATGCCCGCCACGGAAGAATAACGCGGCAGCGGCACCATGGTGTCACCATGCCCGCCGAGCACAAAAGCATGCGTGTTCTCAACGGACACGCCGAGTTCCATGGCAATGAACGCGCGGAACCGCGCCGAATCAAGCACCCCTCCCATGCCGACCACCCGCTCCCGGGGAAATCCGCAGGCCTTCATGGCAACATAGGCCATCACATCCATGGGATTCGTGACCACGATCATGAAAGCCCCGGGTGAGCGTTTGCCGGTTTCCGCAGCGACCTTTTTTACGATATCGCCGTTCGCCGCGAGGAGATCATCGCGACTCATGCCCGGCTTGCGCGCCAGTCCGGCGGTAATCACGATGATGTCCGAGCCCGCGGTCTCGTCATACCTGTTCGTTCCCGTGATCTTCGTATCGTACCCCAGCAGGGGCCCCGACTCCATGAGGTCCAGCCCCTTGCCCTGCGGCACTCCTTCCATTACATCAACCATAACCACGTCCGCGAGCCGGGCCTCTGCGATCCTCTGAACCAGGGTCGCTCCCACATTTCCCGCCCCCACAACCGTCACTTTTTTCCGCAACATGTACCTCCCACAAACTATAATCTAAAATTCCGCACTCCGCATTTCGCATTCCGCGCTGCTAGAGCTTCGTTATTTTCACTTTGCTGATCTTCCTGCCTTCAAGCTCCAGGACCTCGAGTTTGAGGTTCTTGAACTTGAGTTGCTCGCCCACCTTCGGCATTCTGCCGAAAAGTCCGAACACAAAACCGCCGAGGGTGTTGAACTCCGTTGATTGGAGGTTCGTATCGAGCATCTCGTTCACTTCATCAAGCGCCGACTGGCCGGAGACCACAAAATTTTTCTCGTCCACGATCTGGACATCCTTTTCCCCGGCCTCGAGTTCGTCGTGAATGCTGCCGACGATCTCCTCGATCAGGTCTTCGAGCGTTACGAGCCCCGCGGTGCCGCCGTATTCGTCAATGACAATGGCGATCTGGAACCGGTTGCGCTGCATTTCCGACAGGAGTTCGCTCACCCGTTTGTTCTCGGGGATGAAGTAGGCGGGCCTGATGAACTGCTGGATGCCGTCCTCGCGCTTCACTTCACCAGACGCCATGGCCACCAGGATGTCCTTGATGTACAGGATGCCGATCACCGTGTCTACTGTGTCCTCGATCACGGGGTAGCGCGAATATCCGAACTCTGACACCAGGGTCAGGACCTCCTGCAGGGTCACGCTCGAGGGCACGCTCACGATCTCGGTTCTTGGCCGCATTGCCTCCGAAGCAAGGGTGTCGCCGAACTCAAATACCTTGTGGAGCAGCTCTTTCTCCTCTTCCTTGAGTGAACCACGCTCCTCGCCGAGATTGATCAGGGCCTTGATGTCCTCTTCCGTGACTACGGCTGTGCAGGACATGCCCTGCGGTCCCGGCCCGGCGATCAGGTCCGCCGTGGCGGCAAGCAGCCGGGACAACGGAGAAAGCAGCTTCACGATGAACTGCAGCGGAGCGGAGACAGCAAGAGCAAAGCGGTCCGGATTCCTGCAGGCAATCCCCTTGGGGGCAAGTTTGGCAAAGGACACGACGGTAAAAGTTACGATAAACACGGTGACCGCCACGGCCAGCGGTATCCGCGGGATCAGGCTCACGGCAATGACCATGCCAAGAACTGCGGTGAGAACAATGAAAAAATTCTCGGCCAGTAACAGCGTGGAGTGAAGACGGTCACGCTCCTGCATCAGCAGAATTACCGTACCTGCCCGCTTATCACCCGTTTCTGACAACGCCCGGATGTGCGCCTTGTTGGAGAACACGATAGCGGTTTCCGCAGCCGCAAAAAAAGCCGCGAAAAGAACGCTCGCTCCTGCGCCGACAAGCAGCGGCCAGGAGTCGGATATGAATGCGATAAAAGTGTCCATAGTAAACATAAAGGTACAGGGCCCAGGGCACCGGTGTCAGAAGAGAAGTAAAAACAAATCAGATTCGTTCCTGGCAACTGTCCCCTGGACCCTGTTGTATTAAAGCTTCTCCCCGGTCACCCTGATGACCTCATCGAAGCTGGTCTCGCCCTTCAGCATTTTCTGGACCGCGGCCTCGCGAAGTCCGACCATGCCGTCCGTGATCGCGACCTTCCTGATGAATTCCGCATCCGCCTTTTCGCGGATGGTGGTCCTGATCCTGTCGTTCATCTCCATGACCTCGAAAATGCCGGTGCGCCCCAGATATCCGGTGCCGCGGCACTGGGGGCACCCCTCGCCGTACTTGACCGTGACCTTCCGGTCCCTGCTTGATGCGAGCCCCACGGCTTGCGCCTCCTCGGGAAGCAGGTCATAGGACTTTTCGCAGTGCTTGCAGATCTTCCTGACCAGCCTCTGGGCCATCACGCCGATGATCGTTGAGGAGATGAGATACGACGGGACCCCGAGGTCCAGGAGCCTCGTGATCGTGCTCGGCGCGTCATTCGTATGGAGCGTGGAAAAAACGAGGTGCCCCGTGAGCGCGGCCTGCACCGCGTTCTCGGCTGTTTCAAGGTCGCGGATCTCGCCGACCATGATGATGTCCGGGTCCTGGCGCAGGATCGTCCGGAGCGTGCTGCCGAAGGTGATGCCGATCGACGGCTGGACACTCACCTGGTTGAATTTGTCATGGACCATTTCAATGGGGTCCTCGATGGTCACCACGTTCACCTCGGGGGTGGCAACGGTCTTGAGCGCTGAATAGAGCGTCGTGGTCTTTCCGCTGCCCGTGGGACCGGTCACCAGAATGATGCCGTTCGGCCGCGCGATGAAGGAACGGAACAACTCGTATTCCCGGGGCGAGAAACCGATCTCCTCGAGGTCCTGGAGCAGGATGTCGGGATCGAAGATCCTGATCACCACCTTTTCACCAAAGGCGGTCGGCATGGTGGACACGCGGAGTTCTACCTCACGGGACTTATATTCGGTCTTGATCCTGCCGTCCTGGGGGCGTCGCTTCTCGGCAATATCCATGCGCGAGAGCATCTTGATCCTCGAAACAAAAGCGGGATGCACGGCCTTGGGAGTCCGGTGAATGGTGTTGAGCATGCCGTCGATCCGGAGCCGGACCTCGCTGTCGTCGCGCTTCGGCTCGATGTGAATATCGCTCGCCCGCTGGTCGAAGGCATAGCGGAACAGGAACTCCACGGCGTTCACGATGTGTTTGTCCGTGGCCTCGATCTCGGACACGGACTTCATCTTCACGAACTGTTCGAGGTTGCCGAGGTCTACCTCCGACGTCATCTCCCTGGCTGCGGCGGTCACGGACGACCGGAACCCGTAGAATTCCGTGATAATCTTGAGAATGTCCGTCTTTGGACAAACAACGCGCTTGACCTTGTAGCCCATCCGCTCGATGTTCTCAACAACTTCTATATTAAAGGGGTCCGCCACGGCAAGCGTAAGCGTATCGTCCTCCCGTTCGATCGGGACGGAGATGCTTCGCCGCGCGAAGGCCCGCGAGAGGATTTGCGTGACGACCTCCGGATTCAATTTGAGGGGGTCTATCTTCTTGAACAACAGACCGGCATGGTGTGCTACCACCTCGCTGATGATATCCTCGGTCAGGACCTGACCCGGCGCACCAGGCATTTCCAGATTGAGCGAGGCGGCAACTTCGATCGATGAAACCTCGTCCTCGAGGCGCATCCTGCCCCGATGCATGGTCTCGCCACGGGACTTGAGCACTTTCATTCGCTGGACATCCTGTTTTATCTTGATCTCGCGGGCCTGTTCAGGGCTCAGTTTTCCGGCTTGTACCAGGATCTCGCCCAGCAGATCGGTCGTTAATTTTGTCATCGTGGTTCCGTATGACTCCGCATTTCAAAATATAAAAGCCCCCGCAGAACGGGGGCCGTGCTTACAATACCAGGGTTGAGTGCATAAGGGACTATTTCTTCGCCGGTTTTGCAGGCGCCGGTATCGGTGCCGGCGCGGTCGCCGGAGCCGGAGTAGGCAGTGGTGTCACAGCAGGCTTCGAAGAAGGCGGCGAAACAGACTGTTTCTTCTCACAACCGAAAAAAGCAACGGTAGCGATAATGACCAGGACCAGAATGGCAACAAAATACTTTTTCACGAAGAATACCTCCTTCTTGATTTTTGATCGCACCGCAACGAGCGGAAGCGTGTAGAAGATGCCGGCTGGTCGGTGATCAGATGATCCGTGTGGCGATCGAACGCGTCACCGTAAGCTCCCGGACTTTCTGTCCAAGTTTCTCTTCCAGGATCTGTTGCTGCTCTTCGCTGAGGCTAAGCCGGAAAACCCGGAGCTTATTCAAGGAACGCTTGGTCAGATATATCTCGTGCAGCTCAAATCCGATCTGTTTTTTAATGTCGGAACGCTGCTGTGGCGACAATTCCAGTAAAACGGCCTCTTCCATTGTGCATATCCTCCATCAGATTTGATTATAGGCACTTTGATGCGGAATTTCAAGTTTTTTTTAAGGTTGTTGTGAACGATCGCCGGTTAACAACTATTACCTGTTCCACGTGGAAAAACATGTTGCAACATACTTTGTGCTCTGTACTGATCACCGGGTACTTACGTTTCCAGGATAAGCTTCTTCGCTGTCGTCTCCACCGCCTCTTCAACCTTCACCTTCTCGACCTGCCCGGTCTTTCGCTCTTTCAGTTCCACAAGCCCTTCCTTGAGATTCTTCTCCCCGATGATAATACGATAAGGGATGCCGATAAGGTCCGCGTCCTTGAACTTGACCCCGGCTCGTTCGTCACGGTCGTCCATCAGGACTTCAAAGCCCTTTTGTTCAAGGGCCGCGTACAGCTCTTCGGCAACATCCATGGATTTCGTGTCTTTCACGTTCACCGGAATAATAAGGAGCTGGTACGGCGCGATCGCGGGCGGCCAGATGATGCCGTTCTCATCGTTCCCCTGCTCGACCGCCGCGGCCGCGATGCGCGCCGGGCCGATGCCGTAGCTGCCCATGACGATCGGCTTTTCCGCGCCGCTCTCGTCAAGATAGTTCGCCTTGAGCGGAACCGAGTATTTGGTTCCGAGTTTGAAGATATTGCCGGCTTCGATGACGCGCTCGATCCGAAGCAATTTTCCACACTGCGTGCACGCATCGCCTGCTGCGGCAAGGTGGATGTCGACAAATTCGGCGTCGCCAAAGTGTTTGTCCGCAGTCACCCCTTTGACATGAAATCCTTCCTTGTTCGCGCCCCCGACATACACTCCCTGCTTCAAAACCGGGTCCGCGATCTTTTTTACCTTGTGGCCCATGGGTCCGATGAAGCCAGCGGGTACACCGAGGAACTGCTTCACTTCGTCCTTCAGCGCCGGACGGTGAGTGCCGATGAGTTTCATGAGCTTCTTTTCATGAAGGGTCTGGTCGCCGCGCACCAGGGCAAGCACCGGTCCCTGATCGCTTATCACGAGAATGGATTTTACAAGCAAATCGGGGGTCACTTTCAAAAACCGGGTCACCTCGTCGATGGTCCGCCGTTCAGGCGTTGCCACTTCTTCAAACGTCCAATCCGGGGACTGCGCCGCCCTGGGCGTTGATAGTGCCAGCTCGACGTTCGCCGCGTATCCGCAGGAGTCGCACAGAGCGACCTCGTCTTCTCCCGCGGGCGAAGGCGCCATGAACTCATGGGCCATGCTTCCACCCATCATACCGGTATCGCTCTGGACCACGTAGAACTTGATGCCGCACCGGGAGTAGATCTTCTTATACGCCTCGAGATGCATATCATAGGCTTTGTCGAGCCCCGCCTCGTCGCGATCAAAGCTGTAGGAATCCTTCATGATGAACTCGCGCGTGCGCAGGATACCGCTCTTGGGACGGGCTTCATCGCGCAGTTTGGTCTGCAATTGATACCAGATCTGCGGCAGGTCGCGGTATGACCGCAGATCGTGCGCCGCCAGCCAGGTCATGACCTCTTCGTGCGTCATGGCAAGGCACATGTCGCGACCGCCCCGGTCCTTAAGCCGGAACATCTCGTCGCCGATGGTGTCCCACCGTCCGGTCTGCTGCCATACCTCGGCCGGATGCAGCACCGGCATGGTCACTTCCTGGCCGCCGATCGCGTTCATCTCCTCCCGGATGATCCGGTCGATCTTGTCCATCACCCTCTTTCCGAGAGGAAGGTAGATATAGAGCCCGGCAGCAAGCTGCCGCACAAACCCGCCGCGCACCATGAGCTTGTGCGAGACAGCCTCGGCCTCGGCCGGCGCCTCTTTTAATGTTGGAACGAATAATCGGGAATAGCGCATGAAACCTCCATAAAGATCAGGGGCCAGGAGTCAGTATTCAGGAGCCAGTATAAATCATCTGCTGCTTATTCCGACTCCTGACTTCTGGCTTCTGACTTCTTTTGCATAACGATCTCCTCCACTTCCTTCACCAGCGCATCCGCAAGTTCCGACTCCGATAACTTTGTGACGATCTCGCCGTGTTTGAAGAGCAGTCCGACACCCTTGCCGCCGGCAATACCCACGTCTGCCTCGCGTGCCTCTCCGGGTCCGTTCACCACGCAGCCCATGACCGCGACGGTAATCGGTGTCTTGATATGCGCAAGGCGTTTTTCGACTTCCTGGGCCAGACCGATGATGTTGATCTCGGTCCTGCCGCAGGTGGGACAGGAAATAATATTCACTCCGCGCTGGCGGACCTTGAGCGACTTCAATATCCCGTATGCAACACGCACTTCCTCGACCGGGTCCGCGGTGAGCGAAACGCGCATCGTGTCGCCGATGCCCTCTGCCAGCAGGATGCCAAGCCCGACGCTCGACTTGATCGTTCCGGAGAAGATCGTTCCCGCTTCCGAGATGCCGATGTGCAGCGGATAATCCGACATCCCGGAGAACAACCTGTAGGATGCGACCGTCGTCATCACGTCGGAGGCCTTGAGCGAGACCTTGAGATCGGTGAAGTTCAGGTCTTCGAGGATGCGGATATGACCAAAGGCGCTCTCAACGATCGCCTCGGGTGTGGGGTGTTGATACTTTTCGAGCAGATGCTTTTCAAGCGAGCCCGCGTTCACGCCGATGCGGATCGGAATGCCCTTGTCCCTGCACGCCCGCACAACCTCGGAAACCTTGTTCTTCCCGCCGATATTGCCGGGATTGATCCTGAGCCCGTCCACGCCCTGCTTTACAGACTCAAGCGCCAAACGATGGTCAAAGTGGATGTCGGCGATGAGAGGGGTCCCCGTACCTTTTCTGATCACGCCGAGCGCTCTCGCGGCCTCTTCATCCGGCACGGCGAGCCGCACGATCTCGCACCCGGCCTGTTCCAGCCGGCTGATCTGATCGAGCGTCTTCGCGGTGTCGCGCGTGTCCGTATTGCACATGGACTGGACCGTCACGGGAGCGCCGTTGCCGATCTTGACGGAACCGAGGGAAATCTGTTTGGTATGTTTGCGGATTATGGAATTATCCATGTTCATCTGAAATCCCCCTCACCCCTTCCCTCTCCCCGTTGGGGCGAGGATTGAGGCCTGCCCTGAGCAAAGTCGAATGGGTGAGGGGTGATATTACTTACTGAAAAACATCCTCACAACATCGTTATACGACACCACGGCGATCAGGGTGATCAGCAGCCCGGCGCCGATGCTCTGGGACACTTCCATGACCTTTCGGCTGAGGGGCTTCTTGCGGACCGCCTCGATCGCGAGGAACAGGAGCAGCCCGCCGTCGAGCACCGGGATGGGCAGCAGGTTCAGGACGCCGAGCGAGATGCTGATCATGGCGAGGAGCGACAGGAATGCAGATAATCCGGCGTCAGCGGCCTGGCCGGACATCTGAGCGATCATCACCGGTCCTCCGAGCGTCTTGATCGAGAGATTGAAGGTAATAAGTTTTTTCAGCGTGATGAACGTCAGGTCAACGGACTCGATGGTTTTGTCAAAGCCCAGTCTCAGGGATTCGAAAAATCCATGTTTCTTGAATACCAGCCGCATGACCGGCTCAACGCCGATGACCATCCTGCCGCCATCCTCTTTTGGGGCAACGATCTTCTCCATGCGCTTGCCGTTCCGTTCGAGAGACAGGGTAAGCTTGTTCCCCTTGCTGTCGCGCACAAGCGTGGAGAACTGGTTCCAGTGATAGATGATCTTCCCGTCAACGGCGATGATCTTGTCGTTCACCATGATCCCGGCCTGCTCGGCGGGAAACCCCGGCTTCAGCTTCCCGATCTCCGCCGGGATATCGGGAATCAGGCCGGACGTTCCGATCTTGAGCTCGGTTGCCATTTCAGGCCGGAGCGTCAAGGTCTTTTTTTCACCCTGCCGCTCGATAATGACCGGAACGTCGGTATCGGGGTTCACCGCGATCAGGGTCAACGCCTTGGTCCAGTCGCTGATGCTCCTTCCGTTGATCTCCTCGATCACATCGCCGGCAATAAAGCCCGCCCGCGCGGCAGGTGAACCGGTCTCAACATAACCGACCTTGGCCGGTCCCTCGCTGTACGTTCCGACCATGTAAACGAACGGCATGATGATGAACGCCAGAACGATGTTCGTAAGCGGCCCCGTTGCCGCGATCTTCGCACGTTGCCACACGGTCTTGGACTGGAACTCGTCCGGAGCACCCGTAGGTTCCTCATCCGGATTCTCTCCCGCCATCTTCACGTATCCGCCGAGCGGCAGCGCAGAGAGGACATATTCCGTATCACCCTTTTTGAAGCCAAAGAGTTTCGGCCCCATACCGAGCGAGAACTTCTCGACCCGCACACCGGCCTGCTTTGCCATGATGAAGTGACCGAGTTCGTGCACGAACACCAGAATGCCGATCACGACCAGAAAATACACGAATGTCATGCTGACTCCTCTTAAACCAAAGATTTAAACGTCATTTAACTGCTCAGATTGGCCGCAAAAGATCACAAAGAACTCAAAGAAAAAACATGAAATCATGTGGTTAGTTTTAATTCTCTCTGCGATCTCTGCGTGCTTCTCTAAGTGGCCGGTTCATTTGTTAGGCCATTCGCGGCTAACAGATTTTGACCTGAGTAGATACAATACTTTTTTTATTTTGCCTTCCCCCAGGACCCTATTATTTTCTCCGCTTCCTGTCGTGCCCAGAGATCCGCCTTGAGAGCATCTTCCACGGTCTTGATGTTCGACGGCGTATGGGCGTCCATCGTGGTCCTGATCACACGGGCAATGTCCGCGTAGCCGATCTTCTCTTCGAGAAAATACTTGACCGCCACCTCGTTCGCGGCCGAGAGCACCGCCGGCATGCTGCCTCCGGCATGCAACGCATCATACGCATAGGCAAGGCAGGGGAACCGGTCCAGGTCCGGCTCCCCGAAGGTGAGCGTGCCCACCTGTGCGAGGTCGAGCGCCGGGGACACATCCGAAAGCCGCTCGGGGTACGACAGCGCATAGGCGATCGGTCCCTTCATGTCCGGCATGCCGAGCTGCGCCACGACCGCGCCGTCATGATATTCCACCATCGAATGAACGATGCTTTGGGGATGAACAAGCACCTTGATCTTCCCGGGCGCGATATCAAAGAGCCACCGCGCCTCGATCACCTCGAGTCCCTTGTTCATGAGCGTGGCGGAATCGATCGTGATCTTCCTGCCCATGCTCCAGTTCGGATGTTTGAGCGCCTGCGCCGGCGTCACGTTCGCAAGATCTTTTTTTACGAACGCGTGAAAGGGACCTCCGGACGCCGTCAATACCAGTTTCCTGACATCCGCGCCCGCACCGGCGAGCAGGCACTGGAAAATGGCGCTGTGCTCACTGTCCACCGGCAGGATACGAACACCCCGTGCCCGGCACTCGGCAATGACCAGTTCGCCTGCGGTCACGAGCACTTCCTTGTTCGCGAGCGCGATGTCCTTGCCGGCACGAATGGCCGCCATGGTCGGCACGAGTCCCGCGGTCCCCACGATGGCCGAGACCGTCATTTCCGCTTCGTCGGCAGCCGCGACCTGGATCATCCCCTCGACGCCGGAGAAGATGCGTACGCTGAGATCACTGCACCGCTTCTTCAGGTCCGCGGCCGAACGCTCGCTCACCACGGACACGATCAACGGCCTGAACTGCCGCACCTGTTTCTCGAGCAGTTCGACATTGCTCCCCGCCGCAAGCGCAACCACGGTAAAGCGCTCCGGGAATTTTTCAACCACCGACAGCGTTGACCGCCCGATCGAACCAGTGGAGCCGAGTATGGAAAGCTTCTTCAAATATTTAAACTCCGCACTAAGCCTGCCCTCGAACGGGTCTATCGGGGGAACTATTCACTCCGCTCTGTTCTATCGCATTCTCAAATAATAATACAGCACCGGCGCCGCGAACAGCATGCTGTCCATGCGGTCGAGTATGCCGCCGTGACCGGGGATGAAATCACCCGAATCCTTGACCCCTGCCGAACGTTTGAACAGCGACTCGGTCAAGTCGCCGATGGTTCCGACAGCCGCCAGCATGAGTGCGATCACGATCGCCTCGCCCGCGCCGATGGGCGGCATGAACCAGACCCGGCACAGGAGCGCCATGGCCGAGGCCGCAACCAGCGCGCCAAGAAGCCCTTCAACGCTTTTCTTCGGGCTTATCTTCTCGTAGAGCCGGTGTTTCCCGAAGGGGATGCCGATGGAATAGGCGCCGATGTCCGATGCCCAGATGATGAAATAGAGGAACACCAGCCATTGTTTCCCATCATCACCGGTCCGGATCGCCACTTGGAATGCGAACAGCATGGCAACGTAGAACACGCCCAGGAACGTGGCAGCCACGTCCTCGACCGCGCCGTCAACAGGCCGGGATGAAAAAAGCCTCGCGATCATGATCAGAAGCATGGCAACGGCAACCGGAAAGGAACTCCCCCCCATAACCGGAAGCAGGGGATGATGGAAACCCAGTACGATCAGCGCGCCGAGAACGATCCCGAGCACGATGAGGGGATGCGATCCCCTGGCCTGCGCCATGCGGTAAAACTCATATTGTCCCACGGCTACGGCCGCCATCACCAGTGCCGTGAAATAAACCGGGGGCAGCATCCAGGCGACGAGGTAAAAGATCGGCAGGAACATAAGTCCGCTGATCACTCTTTTAAGCAGCATGCTTGATCTCCATTGGCCACAGGACGAAGACGCTGGAAAACCGATACCAAAAACTGTGCACAGGAAAAACCATTGCAAAAAAATATTTTGTCATCCCCGAATGTCCTGAGCCTGTCGAAGGATCGGGGATATGGTGTTACAATCGTGGAGAACCGGATTTCCGCGATCCCGTCATTTCTGCACGAGTTGGTCCTGCGTCAGACCGAACCGGCGCTGACGCCCCTGGTAATCCAGAAGTGCCGCCAGAAGGTCCTGCTCCTTGAAATCAGGCCAGAGGGTCTCGGTGAAATAAAGCTCTGCGTAGGCGGCCTGCCAGAGAAGAAAGTTGCTGATGCGTTTTTCGCCGCTCGTGCGGATGATCAGATCCGGATCAGGCAGCCCCGCGGTATCAAGAAAGGAGGAAAAGGTCTCTTCCGTAACATCGGCCGCCGTGTCGTTCACCGAACGCATGCGCTTGATCGCTTCCAGGATCTCACCGCGCCCGCCGTAGGACAGCGCCAGGTTCAGTACCATGCCGGTGTTCCCGGCGGTCTCGGACACTGCCCGTTCTATCCACGTCTGCGCCGATGCGGGGAGCCGTTCAATCCTGCCGATGGTGCGGAACCGGATCCCGTTCTCTTTCATGGTCGAGATCTCGGCCTTGAGAAAGGTCCCGAGCAGGTCCATGAGAAAGCCCACCTCTTCCTTGGGTCTGCCCCAGTTCTCGTCGGAAAACGCATAGAGCGTCAACACCCGGATGCCGTACTGCCGGCACTGTTCTGTAACACGGCGTACCGTGTCCACACCCTTCTTATGCCCGGCGACGCGCGGCAGGCCATTGCGCTGGGCCCATCGGCCGTTGCCGTCCATGATGACGGCAACATGATTCGGCAGGCTGTTCATGTCCAACTGGGCGCGAAGCTGTTCAAGCGTCTGATCTTTGCTTTTCATTTACTGGTAAATCTCCATTCAACGCAACTACTCAGGTTGTCAGGTTTATGGTTCAAGGTTCACGGTTCAAGGTTTAGGCTGAATAAACAACATCGGAACATTGAACAGAGTACCCATCATTTTGAAATTCGTTCAGTGATGTCTTCTCTACAAATCGTTCGACCTTCAAGGCATTTAACCTTGAACCGTGAACCCTGAACGTTGAACCCGAGTAGTCACTTTTTTCTACTTCGTCGCATAGCTCATCACGCGAACGCGGTCTGCCGCGAACAGCCCGCCGGGCGTCATCACGAGCGCCAGGATCTGTGCGCCCGGCCCCTGCTGTTGGATGATCTGATAATCCAGGACCACGCCCGGGATGTCCTTGATGCTCCAGCGCTGCTCAAGCCTGGCTCCGGTCCAGCCCAGATCTATCAACTCGGCCTTCTTGTGCCCGCTCAGGAACGTGGCGCCGGTGTTCTTCGGCAGCAGGATCTCATCTTTACCGTCTCCGTTCAGGTCCACGGTGAACACCCGACCGCGGATCTTCACCTTCCGTGTCTTGTCGATCTCTGCCGAAGACGGCGAAAGCATGGCATCGATCCCGGTCACCGGCTTGATCACGATCGGCTTGACTGCCGGATATGTTTCCTCACTTTTCCAGATCACCGTTCCCTTGGAGAAAACAAGCAGCTGGTCCTCGTCGCTGAGCGCAACAAGAAGGGGACTGGTTTCTCCCGCGTCGGCATATGCAAATCCGTAGAGGTCGACCCCGTTAGGCAGCGGGAACTCCGACGTGGGGACATATTTTCCGTCAAGCCAGACATATTGCTTCGGTTGTCCGGCAAAGAACGAAACAGGGTCGTACCCCTGGCCGATCAGAATGCTCTTTTTCCCGGAAGGGGCGACCACCCGGAGAAATCCCGGTACGTCGGCGATCCGCTGGTATACACCGTCCTTGAACTCTATGACGGAGGAGATGACCGTGCCGTTCAGCATGCCGGTAACAAAGATCTCCGGTTTGCCGTTTCCGTTGATATCCGCCACATCAAGGTTGAAGTGCTGCATTTCGCTGGAAACATACGTAATGTTCTCGACCCAATCTTCCCGCCATCCCGAAGGCCCCTGCTTGAAGATGTGAAGCTTCGCATTGTCGGAAAAGATATACTGCAGCGAGCCGGTCCCTTCCAGGTCGGCCGCAGCGAACAGCTGGGCATCAAAGGGCAGGTCCGCGATCTCTCGCGTTTCCACCCTCGGCGGAGCGAAGAACGGCTCCACCTCCCCGAGCGCGTCCCGCTTGGTCCTGAGATTGAGCATGGCTACGATCGTATCAAGCTGCCTGGCATCATCGGCGTAGAATATCCCCGCGGTCACCAGATACTTGCCGTCCGAGGGAATGATCTCGATCGTCAGCACCATGTCGAGATTGAAGGTCCTTCCCATCTCCTTGATCAGTGAGGCGTCGCGCTGTTTCTTATCGCTCAGAAATGCAGCTCCCTTTTCGCTGTCAAGCACGCTAAACCTGCCGGTTTCCTTCAACCGCCCGGCAAGTCCCTGGATGATCTCGGGATGTTCCGCCCGGAGCGGGATGATCCCGATCCCCATCTTCTTCGGTGTGATCCGCACCGTGTCTCCCGCACTGGGCTCCTTCAGTTTTTTCTTTATCACTCCGGTGGACGTCGTCTCGCCCGGAACGGTCACCTCGAGACTGCCAACCTCTTCCTCGAGACGGCCTATCACGATATTCGTTACGGGGTGGAGTATCTCCCTGCCATCCCGCCAGATCGTAAGGACAACGCCTTGCTGAAGCCCGTCCCTGGTCCCGAGCGTTATCGTAAGCTGGTCCCCCGCCACCGTCTTCACCTCGCCCTGCACCTTGGGAAAGTATGACGAGATCGCGGCCGCAAGCTGGTCCACTGAGGTATATTCCTTCACGCCGATCGTCTTCTCCTCGGCAACAGCGCCGGTGACGAGCAACAGTACGAGCAGGCACGGTAAGATCACATTTCTCATTTTGATGATAACCTCATTATGGTAATAGGGTAACTACTCAGTACGTCTGAATTGAGAAACAACATACACCTGATAAAAGCATCTATCCGCAGATTTCGCAGATGGACGCAGATTTTAATACTCATCATTGAGGTTCTTTTTAATCAGCGAAATCTGCGTAATCTACGGATACGCTGTTGACCTCAGCAGTTGCCTTTTTGTTTGTCTTCGTTACTCCACCTTCACCCGTATCTCCGCTTCCCACGACTTTCCCGGCGGGAGCGACAGCCGCCAGATCGGCATCACCATCGAGCTCTGGTAAACGCGCTCGAACCCGGCCTCGGATTGCGAGACCGTTTCAACCGGCGCGCGCCAGAGGCTTGAGGATCGGGAGAAGGCAAACGTGAGCTTAAGTTTGAGCCATTCGTCCACAAGGCTCACCTGGTTCACATTATTCGTTTCGCCGGTGGAGGCGAGGTTTCGCTTTTCCAGCACATGGCCCGGGATGTTGTAGTACCGGTCATGCGCGTTCCCCGCGAGGAGCGAGACATTGAACTCGATGCCGAAGGAGGTGTTGAGCTCTTCTGCGCTCAGGTTCTCGATCTCATAGCGCACCATGAATTCCGACGCGGCCTGGTGCAGGGAGATCTCTTTTCTGATCAGAATCGCGAGCCCGGCAGCGTTCCCGTGCCGCTCCAGCGCAAGCGACGCGACTCCCCCCTGATTTTTTTGTTTCAGGTCGTAAGACCCGAGCACAAAATCGCCGGCCTCGTAGTATTCGGACCGCATGAAGCTCGACAGATCGACGCCGGACTCGAGGAAATGGTCGAGGAGCGATCCCCGCTTGTACCAGTCGTACAGGAGGTGGCATTCGAGCCCTTCCTCTTTGACGACTATGCGATCATGGATCGTCTTTACCCCGCATGCGTCCTTTTCCTTGGACGCCCGGGAGATCTTGTCGTGATACCCTTCCCGCCTGCGCGTAAGCGTGTTCGTAAGGTTGAATGAACGCGGCTTCCAGTCAAACTCCGTGATCCTGCCGCCCTCGGCCGGATCGATGAACAGATTCATGAGTTCGGAGTTCAGCATGACCTCCTCGCTCCCGTCCATATCAAAATCGCCCTTTTCGATCTCCAGCCATGTGGCCGAATCGCTCTTTTTCTTGATTCCTCGTCCCTCGTCCTTTGTCCCTCGTCCCTTCAGCACCTCATCCGCAAGAAACTCCGCTTGAATGAGCTGCTCATACACCGCGGAACGTAAATGCGGCAGGTAAAGCCCGCCGAACACGCCGTGCCAGTACGAATCGTTGCACTGCGACTGATAGAGATGGTCGAGCATCCGCGTTGTCTCGGCATTGCTCTTCGTACCGTACGCATTGAGAACGTCATGCACCTTGCGGCTCACCATCATCATCCGCTTGTGCATATGGTTGCTCTCGGGGTACTTGGCCAGGAAGTTCCGCCAGAACCCGCCCTTGATGAAGGCCCTCAGTCCCGCAAAATCGGGGGATGCCTTCGCCTTTGCCAGGGCGTCGTCATACTCCTTCATGGCGCGCGTCGGGAGCGACCACTCACCCATTTCCATGTACGAGGCCGTGGGGAGATAGATCCTGCCGAGCGTCGGTTCCTTCGTAAGGTACTCCGAGAACGTCGTGGTCTCAAGCCAGTCGCTGTTCTGTTCGAGCAGGGTGAAGAACCGCTCAAGCCAGCCTTCCTCGTACACGGAGTGATACGTCCCGGGCCAGACGCCGAATTTTTCACCATCATCCGCCATCGTCACAAGCCTGTTCCGTTCCGTCGAGCGGAAAGAGGACAGATGGTTGATCGTCTCCTCCGGTGGATGGAACGGGATCAGATAGCGGAGCAGTTCGTTCCCCGGGAAGATGCGAAGCATTCCATCCTGCTCTTCGGTAAGATAATACCCGTCAAGTTCGTCATCCCGGAGCCCGGCCATCTTGAAATGGAAATCATCGACGACTACATGGTTGATCCCGGCTGCGGCAATGGTCTTGGGAAGGTGGGGCTCCCAGACCCGTTCAGCGAGCCACAGCCCCTGCGCGTCGTAGCCCAGCACGCGCTTGATGTAGTCCGTAAGCGCACGGACCTGACCGATCTTGTCTTCATCGGGCAACACGGCAAGGATCGGCTCATAAAATCCACCGGAGAGGACCTCCACCCTGCCCTCAGCCACGAGTTTTTTGAGCATTTCGATGAATTCAGGATGGTGTTGTTCAAAAAAATGGTAGAGGATCCCCGTGTAGTGCAGCGTGACCTTGAGATCGGGATGGCGCTCAAGCACCTTGATAAAGGGCAGATACGCTTTCTGATAAGCGTCCTCGGCCACGAAGTCGAAATTGCCGACGGGCTGATGATTGTGGATGGCAAAGATGAATTGTACTTTCGGCATCTCGTTGAAACCCTGTGTTTTCCTGATATTTTTGATGAGGATACAGATTGGAATATTATCCTTACAGCTGTTAAAAGTCAATCGAAAACAGGATATTGAGCGTTGTTGCGGCTGAATTTAGATGATTTACCGGGATACATGAACAGGAAGGCATCGCAAGCGACTTGTTCCGAGGCCGCTCGGAAAAGAATAAATTTTCTCGCAGTGGCCTATGAAAGAAAAGCGGCCACTTAGGACTTCCGCAGAGCTCGCAGAGAAAAGCTAAATAAATGTTTTGGTTTAAACCCAGCTTAACGGCTTTGGTTTACCTCTGCGTCCTCAGCGTGCTCTGCGAGAGACGCCCCTTTGGCTCCGGTTCTTCCGGTCCCTGTCTTATCCTGTCCTCTTCACCAGACTGCCCGCAAGGAAGAAAAAGATGGCCGTATATGCCGCAAGCACGAGCATGGACCCGGGGGAGGCATCATTGCCCGATGCCAGCGCGCGAAGCAGCAGGCTTGCGTGCGTAAGCGGATAGATGAGGATCGCCGTGTAAAAGGGTTCCGGCAGTTTGTCCGGCGAAAAGAACGTGCCTGCCAGAAACGACATGGGGAGGATGAAAAAACTGTTGAAGTTCGCCATGTCCTCATGTGTGCGAGTGACCATGGCCGCGGCCACGCCCGCGGCGCCGAAGCAGAACGCGGTGAGCGACAATACCACGAAAAAAGAGATGGAAAGGTGCAGATGCACGCCGGAAACCAGCCCGACCAGCAGAAGCATAAGCGCCGAGAAGAGCCCCCGCGCGAGTCCCGTCAGCGACCTACCGAGGACGATGTCCCACGGACTGACCGGCGAGACGAGCACTTCTTCGAGCGTCTTGGTGTACAACTTGCTGATGTTGAGCGATGCCGAAACAGGGCTGAAGCTGTTGTTCATTGCCGAGAGCGCGAGAATGCCGGGCAGAACGAACTCAAGGTAGGCGCCGCCGCCAAGGTTCATGCCCCTGCCGAGGCCCCAGCCAAAGGTCACCAGGTAAAGGATAGGCATGACCAGGCTCGACGCAAGAAACCGCCAGGGTTTCTTGCGGATGAGCGTCATCTCTTTCCATAGTATGGGGTAGAAGTTCATGATCAAACCTTAAATGCAACCACGGATGAACACGGATAGAAGCTCTCGGACACTGGATTCCCGATAAAGACATTCGGGAATGACCTCTACGTAATCATTGCTGCGGCAGGCTCTTTTTGTTCTACTCCGCACTCCGAACTCAATACTCTCGTCATCCCTCGATCCTCTCGCCCGTCAGATCGATGAACACATCCTCAAGCGTGACGTCCCGTATCATGATATCCGTGCACATGGCGCGGCTGGCATCGATCGCTTCTTCCCGGTTTTTGAAGAACTGTCGTGGCGCATCATGCCTCCCGATGCACTCAACAGCGAACCTGCCCACGCGGTCCTTGAGCACAGCGGGTTTGTCCAGCGCGATGATCTTTCCCGCGCGCATGATCGCCACGCGGTCGCAGAGCGCATCGGCCTCTTCGATATAGTGCGTCGTGAGCATGATCGTGATATTGCTCCGCTTCAGCGATTCGATGAGTCCCCAGATCAACCTGCGCGCCTGCGGATCCAGTCCGACCGTCGGTTCGTCCATGAATATGACCCCGGGCCGGTGCATGAGCCCCCGGGCGATCAGCAGTCTTCTGCGCATGCCGCCCGACAGATGTTCCACCGGGGTTTCCTTCTTTTCCCAGAGCCCGACGAAACGCAGCAGTTCTTCGCTTCGCGCGTCCCGGTCGGCGGGCTCCATCTTGTGAAGCCTGCCATGGAACTCAAGGTTCTCGGCGCAGGTAAGATCGATGTCGAGGTTCAGCATCTGCGGAACCACGCCGATCGAACGTTTGACCTGGAGCGGATCAGCCTGAACATCATATCCGGCTACCGATGCCGTGCCTGATGTCGGAGAAAGCAGGGTGGTCAGCATGCGCATCGTCGTTGTCTTCCCCGCGCCGTTCGGGCCGAGGAGGCCGAAGACCTCCCCTTTGTTCACGGAGAAACTGATGGACCGGACCGCGCCGAGGGTGCCGAAATATTTTGTGAGATTATTGGTTTCGATCATAGCGAAGAAATGATCCATGATTCAGAACATATACCGGAGCCCGAGCGTAACACCAAACATCTCATCGGGGCCTTTTAGTTCCCTTTCCGTAACCTGTCCTGTACCGGAATTCACGTCTCTGATATGCAATTTATAGGCAGTGACCTTCGGCGTAAGTGATAACTCTATTCCCACTCCCAATTGCTCTGTGAAATTGAAGACCGCGCCCGGACCTATTCTCAATGTCGTAAAATGCGAGCTACCGCGGTCGGAAGACAAAGAAACTAAATTGTTCTGTTCTCCGAAGCTTGCTTTATAAGATGACGTACCAATCAGACCTCCCAGCGCAACATAGAAATGCCATCGATCACGTACGATCGGTTTAAGGCGTACTCCGAATGAAAGAGCTGTATAATCGAACGAATAATCTATGGAATAGTGGTTCCAAGATGATCCCGGCACCATCGACGCAGAGGATCTATAGGTGGAAGTGACGGATTTTGCATATTCAGGCCCGATAAACAGATCCGCTCTCTTCCATGGACTAAAGACGATATCAGCACTGACTCTTGTAACAGAATCATCGGGACACCACCCATCAGAACACTTAATAGCTGTTCGATCATGACCTCCTCGAACCTCCACGCTCATTGCGTTCGCATCTGCATGCATAAAAGACAATGCTAAGAACATCATCATGAAAACAATATATTGCCTAACAGTGGCTCTCATTTGGACCTTTCTTTTCCCCGCAAACCCTTCGTGAGTTGGTAGGTTGGGCTACGCTTCACAGCCCAACATCTTTAAAATCTGTTGGGCAAAAAAAGCGCTTGCCCAACCTACAGGCTGTTTAAACCCGCCTGACTTTTAATTATGGCGAATTCGCCATAATTAAAAGTCGGATTATAAATTCTTTCCCAAACACCCAGAAATTCAACAGTATTTCTATTTCTTAACCAATCTGAAATAAAAAATTGTCCGTCTTTTGCTTTCAGCATATCGGTTAAAGAGATATAGTCATCGTTATTCACCGTGATTATTGAGATTTCGGTGCCTTTAACTTTTATCTTCGCCACTATTTCTTCCCTCCCGGGTTGACTTCGAAGGTCATTAGGGCTTTTTTGTTGCATTTCATCTTCAATAACGCGAGATCAGAGTAATTTCAATTAGAAAGACTTGCCCCTGGTATGTTCTCGATAAAATCATTAGGAAATGACGATAAAAATATCTTTGAAACACTGGCTATTATCTCGCCAACTTTTTCTTCAACATCTCAACAACAACATCAATCTCCGCCTCCGTTGTTTCCCTCCCCAAACTGAAGCGTATCGCGCCGCGGGCAAGCGCGGGGTCCGTACCCATGGCGACCAGTACATGTGACGCGTTCACCGTACTGCCGTGGCATGCGGCTCCGGGAGAGACCGCGATATCTCTTCCCAGTGCCTCCATGACCGCTATCGAATCGAACCCCTCAAAGCTGATGTTCCAGGTATTCGGCAGCTTCTTTTCAGGATGGCCGTTCAGATGCACCTTCATTCCTGAGAGCTTCAATCCTTCGAATAATCGCTGCCCGAGTTTTATCTGGCGCGGCCCTTCAGCATCCATGATCTCCGAAGCGATCGTGCATGCAGCACCCAGGCCGACGATGAACGCGGCATTCTCCGTGCCCGGCCTTAGCCCCCGCTCATGCCCTGCTCCGCGCAGCAGCGGCGAAAGTTTGCGGCCGTTCTTGATATACAGCGCGCCGATGCCTTTCGGCGCATAGAACTTGTGGCCGGCAATGGTCAGGAAATCCACGCCAAGTTCCCGGACCTTCACACGGACCTTGCCCAGGCTCTGCGCTGCATCGGTGTGGAACAGGATCCCGCTGGAAGTTGCGATCTTCGCGAGCGACGTAATGTTCTGTATCGTTCCGACCTCGTTATTCGAATGCATGACCGTGACGAGCACGGTCTTTGGGGTGATCGCCTGTTCAAGGTCCGCGGGGTCCACGAGTCCGTATTCGTCAACCGGCAGATACGTTACCGGGTATCCCTGTGTCTCAAGATAGTGGCACGGTTCAAGCACTGCCGGATGTTCGATCCGGGTCGCGATGATGTGGCTGCCTTTGGGCGCTGAAGCGATAACGCCCTTGATCACCATGTTGTTCGATTCCGTGGCCCCGCTCGTGAAGATGATCTCTGATGCCTCGCACCCCAGAAGCGCCGCGACACGCTCGCGCGCCTGTTCGATGCCGGACTTGAGCGCAATACCGTAGGAATGGCTGCTGGAAGGATTGCCGAACTTTTCCTTCAAATAGGGCAGCATCTCTTCGAGGACCCTCGCATCAACGGGAGTACTGGCGTTATAGTCAAGATAGATTGGGTTCATCATATTAAAATCCATAAGCGAATAAAGCTTCTGCTCCGCACTCCGCACTCCGAACTCCCCACTTCTATCGCCGGTCGAATATCCCCAAGGTCATATACCGCTCGCCGACATCGGGCAGGAGCGTGACGACCCTCGCGCCCTTTCCGAGCCGTTTCGCCACCTGAAGCGCCGCCCAACAGGCCGCGCCGGACGAGATGCCCACCAGCAGGCCTTCCTCTTGCGCGAGCCGCTGCGAGGTATCAGCGGCGTCATCGTTCGTGACCTTGATGATCCCGTCGTAAACCTTCGTGTTCAATATGGCGGGCACGAACCCCGCGCCGATCCCCTGAATAACGTGGGGGCCGGGCTGGCCCCCCGAGAGCACCGGCGAGGCCGCGGGTTCAACGGCATAGATCGTGATGTCCTTGTATTTTTTCCTGAGCACTTCTCCAACACCCGTGATCGTGCCGCCTGTGCCGACGCCGGCCACGAACGCGTCCACTTTTTTTGCGCCCATCTGTTTGATGATCTCTTTTGCCGTGGTGCGGCGGTGGACCTGCGGGTTCGCGGGATTGCCGAACTGGTCGGGTTTGAAATATTCCTTTCCTGATGCCACGATCTCGTCGGCCTTCGCGATCGCGCCTTTCATGCCTTTTTCAGCGGGAGTGAGCACAAGCTGCGCGCCGTAAGCTTCAAGCAGTCTTCGACGCTCGATTGTCATGGACTCGGGCATGGTCAGAATTACCGTGTAGCCCTTGACCGCGGCGACCATGGCAAGACCGATGCCGGTATTGCCGCTCGTGGGCTCCACGATCTTCATGCCCTTTTTGAGAATCCCCTTCTTTTCCGCGTCCTCGATCATGGCGAGGGCCGGCCGGTCTTTGACACTCCCTCCGGGGTTGAATCCTTCGAGCTTTGCCCACACCTCTGCATCGCCGGCACCCGGCAGTTTGTTGAGCCTTACCAAAGGCGTGTTCCCGATCAGGTCCAGCACTGTTTTAATCTTTGACATATTCATCCTTTCCGGTTTTTTTACTCCGCACTCCGAACTCCAAACTCCGAACTTATTACTCGGTTCCCCGCCCGATCATCTCCTCGGCATGCTTCACCGTAGCCTCGGTGATCGTCTTTCCTCCGAGCTTCCGCGCGATCGCGTCCACGCGTTCCTGCCTGTCAAGCAGCCGCACATCGGTGCTCGTCCGGTCCTTCTTCACGGCCTTAGAAACACCCTAAAGGCACTCGGGAACGATGAAAAAATACGCTGAAGTGCTAACGCCTGTCGAATATCCCCATGGTCAAATACCGCTCGCCAACATCAGGGAGAACCGTAACGACCCGCGAGCCTTTCCCGAGCTGTTTCGCCACCTGGAGCGCCGCCCAGCAGGCCGCACCCGACGAGATGCCAACGAGTATGCCTTCCTCCCGTGCAAGTCGACGCGTGGTCTCGACGGCAACATCCTGGGTGACCTTGATGATTTCGTCATACACGCGGATGTCCAGGATGACCGGCACGAATCCGACGCCGATCCCCTGGATCGGATGGGGTCCGGGCTGACCTCCGGAGAGCACCGGCGAGTCAGCGGGTTCCACCGCATAGATCATGATGTCCTTGAACTTTTTCCTGAGCACCTCGCCCACCCCCATGATCGTGCCGCCGGTCCCGACACCGGCCACAAAGGCATCGATCTTCTTTGTGCCCATCTGTTGCAAAATTTCCTTTGCCGTGGTCCTCCGGTGCGCCTGTGGGTTCGCGGGATTGCTGAACTGGTCGGGCTTATAATATTCCTTGCCCGATGCGACGATCTCGTCGGACTTATCGATCGCGCCCTGCATGCCTTTGTCAGCGGGAGTAAGCACAAGCTCGGCGCCGTAAGCTTCCAGCAGCTTGCGGCGCTCGACTGTCATGGCCTCGGACATGGTAAGGACGATCGTGTATCCCTTCACTGCCGCGACTATAGCAAGTCCGATTCCAAAATTGCCGCTCGTGGGCTCAACGATCTTCATACCCTTTTTGAGCAGTCCTTTTCTTTCCGCGTCCTCGATCATGGCAAGGGCCGGCCGGTCCTTGACACTCCCGCCGGGGTTGAAACCTTCGAGCTTTGCCCACACCTCAGCATCTCCGACGCCCGGCAGTCTATTCAGTTTTACCAAGGGAGTGTTCCCGATCAGGTCCAGTATTGTCTTTATTGTCTTAATCTTTGCCATATTTGTCCTTCCGTCATTTCCACTGGTTTTAGTCGTTCGTTACGTTATCATCGCGTAGCCCAAGGGCAGCTACAGGGAACTACCACAACGTTGAACGTTGAACCTTGAACGCTGAACTCTGAACTGTTTCATGCGCTTCCCCGCTCGATCATCTCCTCGGCATGCTTCACCGTAGCCTCGGTGATCGTCTTACCTCCGAGCATCCGCGCGATCTCGTCCACGCGTTCCTGCCTGTCGAGCAGCCGCACCTCGGTGCTCGTCCGTTCCTTCTTCACGGACTTGGTAACACCATAGTGGCTCCCGGCCATGCTCGCGATCTGCGGCAGATGGGTGATACAGAAGACCTGTCGTTTCGTGGCCACGCGTTTGAGTTTTTTGCCGACCTCTTCCGCCACCGCGCCGCCGATGCCCGCGTCCACCTCGTCGAACACGAGCGTGGGGATGCTGTCGCCTTCCACCAGAATGGTCTTGAGCGCGAGCATGATGCGCGACAGCTCTCCGCCTGACACGATCTTCGCGAGCGACCTCGGATCCTCGCCCGCGTTCGGCGCGATCAGGAACTCCACGCGGTCCGCGCCGCGCGGCCCGAGTTTGAGGCCGTCAAGCGTGTCTCCACCGGGCTCCTGTGTGATCTTAATCGAAAATGTTGTTTTCTTCATTCCGAGGTGGTTAAGCTCGGCCTCGACCCTTTTCTCGAGTTCACGGGCCGCAGCTTTTCGCTTCTTCGTCAGCTGCTTCGCCTTGTCGGTCAATCCGAACTTGATCTCCTGGATCCCTGATTTCAGGTTCTCGATCTCCTCGGTGCTCCGTTCCATCCGTTCGAGCGCGGCCGACGCTTTTGCGCCGAAGTCGATGACGTCCTCGATCGAATTCCCGTACTTTTTTTTGAGCTTCTGGATCAGATCCATCCGGTCCCCGATCTGCTCCATCCGCTGAGGATCGGACTCACCACGATTGTGGTACGAAGTGACTTCCCGTGCGGCCTCTTCGATCTGCGCGCGGCCGGACTCACAGAGATCACGCGCACCCGCGAGGCTGTTGTCGATCTGACTTAAGTCGTTCAACCCGTTGATCGCCTTTTTCAGGTTTGTGAGCACCGAACCATCGGACGAATAAAGCACCTCATCCACCATGGCTGAAAGGGCCGCGAGCTTTTCGGTATTTGCCATGACCTTTTGTGCGTTCGCGAGTTCTTCGTCCTCGCCCGGCTTGAGCTGGGCTGCTTCGATCTCATTCTGCTGGTATCGCAGCAGGTCCTCCCGCTGCGCCCGATCGCGCTCCCCCTCCTGGAGCTCAGCCAGTTCCTTTCGGATGTCAAACAACCGGCGATACTCGGCGGTCACCTCATCACGAAGCGCATCGAGCCCGCCGAAGGTGTCGAGCATCTCCATCTGGCGTTCGAGAGAGAGAAGCGACTGGTGCTCATGCTGGCCGTGGATATCGGCAAGGTTCGCGCCGACGGCCGCGAGCGCGGCGAGGTTTGCCAGGCTTCCGTTGATATAGACCTTGTTCTTGCCCGAGGACGAGAGCACCCGGCGCACGATCAGGTCCCCTCCCGCGTCCATCTCAATGCCCTGCTCCGACAGCAGCGCCGTCACGTCCGCAGCAACACGGCTATTGAGCTCGAAGTTCGCCTCCACCACAGCCTCCTGAAAGCCGCTGCGGATAAGGTCAACGCTCGCCCGTTCGCCGAGCACGAGGCTCAGCGCGTCGACAACGATTGACTTGCCGGCCCCGGTTTCGCCCGTGAACACGTTCAGCCCCGGCGCAAACTCCACCCGAAGCTGGTCGATGATGGCAAAATTTTTTATATTCAGTTCTTTCAACATGATTTAACGGCAGGGGCCAGAGTTCAGGGGTCAGGGTCCAGAAATTATTTATCCGTGACCATGAATGGTATGACGTTATCTGGACCCTGAACCCTGACTCCTGGACCCTATTTTAATTTCACGTTCTTCGCCTTCTTCATCGCAAAGCGTCCCTGGGTGGATGTTCCGTTCCCTCCCGCCTTGCGGTACAGCTCCGCTGCCTGGTCTTTCCTGCCCATGCGTTCGCTCGCTCTGCCTGCCCAGTAGTACGCGGTGTTGACCAACATGCCGGATGTTGGATAGCTCACCGGTATATTCAAGAATTCGGTCACCGCCTCGGCGTTCCTGCCGAGAAGCAGCGTGCAGAACCCTATCCAGTACTGGGTCTGCGCTCGTTCATCGGGCTTCTGCTCTTTCAATGCCTGGCGGTATGCATCGAGGGCATGCTGGTAGTCGGCCAGACGAAAATAACTGTCGGCGATCCGGGTATGGAGAACCCCCGGGGAAACAGCGCGGGACGGAGAGGAAAGCATTGCCTGATACAAACGAATTGCGTCCGGGTAACGGCCTTGCGAGAACATCTGGTCCGCCTTTGCATATTCCCGGGGAACACTTTGCGCAATGGTTGCCTGCGGCAGACCGCAGAACGCAAGGGAAATAAGCGTAATAATGAAAAATTTTCTTTTCATGTGAGCCCCATCCCAAGGCTGTGCCAAATTTAACACAAAGCATGGGCCTATTCAAGAATAATATACTTGAACAATATACTTGAAGGTCATTCGCAATAAAGTTGAAAAGACATTGTGTTACCACGGATAGGGCGGCGCATAATATTACAAGCCGTTGAGAACCTGTTGCAAGTATGCTGAATCAGTCCAGCATGTCATGCTGAACGTAGTGAAGAATCTTGCTTTTCACCAGTTGCAAGACCCTTCACTTCGCTCAGGGTGACGAAGAGTGGGTTAGTGCAACAGGCTCTTAAGGCTTATTGATTTTCCCCGGGGAGATACTTCCGATTTCCTTTGACCGGGAAATCATGGTTCCCGACGAGAAGAGCAGCCTGTTCGCGGTGATCACCTCCCGCTTTAAAAAAGTTTCGGATGAGAGAGAAAGGTCCGCGTCTGTTCCGTGAAGCGGCGACAGTTCCTTTGGCCAGCAGGCGCCCACAGCGAGATCCTTGTAAGCTGAAACGATTGATTTGATCTCTTTCATGATAGCTGAGCTTGAAGCATAGTTCATGGATGATCCCATCTTTTGGGCCAGCGCCTGTATGATCCGCCAATCCGGCATCGATTCCCCCAGTGGTTCCTCCGCCTTGTCGATGCGCTGCAACCGCCGCTCGAGGTTCGTAACCGTCCCGGTTTTTTCGATAAAACTTGTTGCGGGAAGCACCACGTCAGCCATCTTCGCCGTCTCGGTCAGAAAGATGTCCTGCACTACCAGAAAGTCCAGCTTCTTGAGCACGGAAGCGATATCCGGGGAATTACCGACCGGATCATCCCCCATGATCGTGAGAGCGGAAAGATTTCCCGATACAATGCTGTTCAGTATCTCCATGGCGTTCATGCCCGGTGTCCCGGGCACGTCAACTCCCCATTCCGTTTTAAAGCGAGCAGCAGCGGTCGGGTTGATTTTTTGATACCCCGGATAGTAATCCGGCAGAACGCCCATATCAAGCGCGCCCTGAAGATTGCCGCGCCGGACAAGGGGAACGAGGGTCGTCTGTCCAAGCAGTACCGCAAGATACTTCGCGCGGTCAAGCACCGCGGGCGACGGTTCAGCAGGCAGGACTATCGAAACGCGTCTCGCCGTCATGAGCAGGCCGACAGCCTCGGCAATGTCCTCACCCTTCTGGCGGGTATCCCCGCCGACCGCGGCGATCAGATCGCCGAGCGCTGTCTCCGCGTCCCCGGCGGTCAACGAAACCGAGGCGAGCCTGTCGAACTTGTTAAGCATGCCGTTCAGCAGAATGAGCTTCTGCCCTTTTTGGTTCACCGCGCGCACGATCTCGATGCCCGTCAATGGATTGATCTCGCCCACGTCCCTGTCCAGGACAAGGACCACGTCGCTCTCGCTGATGGACGCAAGCTCCGCGGTGAAAAGGCTCGTATTCAGGCCCATCGGCATCTTGAGCCGGGCGAGCAGGTCGATGTTGTTCGTGCCGACCACGCTGCGCATGAACTTCTGAAACAGATAGTTGTCCTCGTTCGTGGTCCTGACGGAACCCAGGCCGCCGATGCTCGCTGCCCCGCGCGTACCCTTGATCGTTTGCAGCGCGTCGGCAACACGGGTCAATGCCTCTTCCCAGGTGGAGTCGATCAGCTCACCGCCCACCCGCATCTTCGGCAGGATCAGCCGCGCCTCGTGATGAACAGCGTCCCAGCCAAAGCGCCCCCGTGCGCAAAGAAAATTGTTCCGTGCGGGACTGACCCGCACCACCCGGCCCTTATAGGTCTCCAGTTTTATCGGGCAGCCGTTGCCGCAGTACAGGCACGTCGATCCGGTCTCTTCAAGGCTCCACGTCCTCGCTTTGTATTTGAACTGCCTGGTCGTGAGGGCCCCAACCGGACAGATCTCCACGCATTCTCCGCAGAACTCGCAATCGAGCGGCCGGTCGCACGACGTACTGATACGCGACCTGCCGCCGCGCCGGGTGAAGGCCAGTTCATGCTCGGCATTCTGCTCGCCGCAGATGCGAACGCACTTCCCGCACAGGATGCAGCGGTCCGTATTGCGCTCGATGACCGCTGACGAGAAATCGGGAGACAGGTTCCTTTTTTTCTCCGCAAACGTCCCCGGGTTCAGTCCGTGCTCATGCACAAGGTCCTGGAGACGGCAGTCGCCCGCCTTGTCGCAGACCGGACAATCGAGGGGATGATTGATGAGCAGAAATTCAAGAATGGATTTACGTGCCTCGAGGATCGCCGGGGACATCGTTCTGATCACCATGCCCTCCATCGCCGGTGTGGTGCAGGAGGTCACCATCCTGCGCGGCGTGCCCATCACTTCGACCATGCAGATCCTGCACGCGCCGTAGGGATGGAGTTTGTCGTCGTTGCACAACGTCGGGACCCGCGCACCCGCCGCTTTCGCCGCGTCAAGCAGGGTGGAGCCGAGAGCGATCGTCACGGTTTTGTCGTCAATGGTCAGGGTAGGCATACGTTATAATTCCAAATCACCTATAGCATGTATTTCTCTTCGAAACCTGGCATGGCAGCACGAATGTTGAAAGATATTTGCAAAATGCAGCGTGTAAAATGCAAAAGTCAAAATGAGTTGAAGAAATACTACGGCCTAGGAGCATGCGTCAATTTTGCAATTTGAGATTTACAATTTGCATTTTGCATTGGTTACTGCGAAAAGCCGCACTATGATACCGTGGCTATTTGACGTCCGCCTTCGCCCGGCATGACCGGTCATCGCATCCCTGCTTGCGGATACAGCGCTCATAATCACCACGGAAATATTTGATGCTCGACAGCACCGGCTGGAGCGCCCCTTCGCCGAGGGGGCAGAAGCACGTGCCCTTCATCTTTCCGCAGATGGCGAGCAGGACATCGATATCATCTTCCCTGCCCTCGCCCTTCATCATGCGATGGTATATCTGGGAGAACCATCCCGTGCCTTCGCGGCAGGGCGTGCACTTGCCGCACGATTCATGCTCGAAGAAGCGGACGATGATGGACGTCGCCTTCACCATACAGGTCCTGTCGTCCATAACAATCACCGCGCCCGAACCGAGCATGGACCCCGCCGCAAGGAGCGAGTTAAAATCCATCCTGACGTCGAGGTGCGCGGGCGTAAGCATCGGTGTCGATACCCCGCCCGGAATGACCGCCTTGAGTTCCCTGCCGTCCCTGATCCCGCCGGCATGGGTATAGATGACCTCCCGGAGCGTTGTGCCCATCGGAAGTTCATACCCGCCCGGCTTGTTCACCGCGCCGCTCACGCTGAAGATCTTCGTGCCCGTCGAACCTTCCACGCCAATCCGGGCGTAGGCGTCGGATCCGAGCCCGATGACACAGGGCACATTGGCCAGCGTCTCCACGTTGTTCACGACCGTCGGCTTACCCCAGGCCCCCGCGTTCGCCGGAAACGGCGGCCTCACGCGGGGCTGACCGCGCCTGCCTTCAAGAGATTCGATGAGCGACGTCTCCTCGCCGCAAATGTACGCGCCTGCTCCGCGGTGCACCGCAAGATCGAACGACACGCCTTTTTTCCCGATGCCCTTCCCGAGAAACCCTTTCGCTACGGCCTGGTCGATCGCGCGTTCGAGAACATCGAACGCGGCGGGGTACTCGCCCCGCACGTAGATATAGCCCTGTTCGGCGCCGATGGCATAACCGGCGATGATCATGCCTTCAATCAGGATGTGCGGATCGTGTTCGAGGATGATCCGGTCCTTGAACGTGCCCGGCTCGCCTTCGTCGGCATTGCAGATAAGATACTTTGGTCTTTTCAGATCCATGGCCGCAAAAGACCATTTTGTGCCCGCGGGGAAACCCGCCCCGCCCCGGCCGCGAAGCCCGGAACGCCTTACCTCATCAATGACATCAACGGGCCGCATCGCGTACGCCTTCTCAACGGACGAGTAGGCCCCGTGCGCCATGGCCACATCGATGTCCGTGGAGTTGGGGATCTGTATCCTTTTGAGCAGCATTGTTTCCATCGGTTCATCCAATCATACAGATCAGGCGCACAATCAGGACTAAGACGGATCAGACTGATCGGTCGTATCGGACCGATCTAGATCCGCGTCTCAGCCTGTGCCCGGCGTTAACGAATGCTCGGCGCGAGTGCAGGGTACGTCTCCGCGGTTACCTGCTTTTGCGCTGGATCATCATTTATACTTTTTCAGGATCCCCTCTATCTTCTCCGGCGTCAGATTGCCGTGATAATCATCATCGACCAGCATGGCGGGGGCTCCGTCGCACCTGCCGATGCACTCGATCCGTTGAAAGGAGAACTTTCCATCCACCGTGACCTGGCCTTCTCCAACGCCGAGTGCGCTGCTGAGATGTTCCATGATCGTTTCAGCGCCGAGGAGCGAGCACGGGAGGTTGTGGCAAACGGAGATCACGTGTCGGCCAGCGGGCTTCCATCGCAGGAGCGCGTAGAATGTGGCGGTACCGTACACCTCCGACTCAGGCACGTTCAGCAGGTCCGCGACGGACCGCATCGCGTCAGCGGGAAGGTGCCCCAGTTCATCCTGCACGATGTGCAGGGCGGGCAGCACTGCGGCTCGTGCGTCGGGGTAGTGCCGGCGCTTCTTGCGTATCCGCTCTATGGCATCGGCGCTCAGCATGCTACCGTTTTGTCCTGCCGAACATGTAGCCGGCCATGTCAACATGGCTCGCATTCATCTTCCTGATCACCGCGCTGATCTCATGGATGACATTGATCAGCACCTTGTTCCCGATGCGGGGATAGGACTCCAGAACACGGTCGAAATCGGGGCGCTGCAGCGACAACACAACAGTGCCGTCCTCCGCGACGATCGTTGAGGCCGAGTGCGGTTTGCTGTCGAAAAATGAAAATTCACCGAAGAAGTTTCCTTCTCTGAGCACCGTGAGCGTCATGGGGTCGCCGTCTGTGCTCGTCTTGATCACGTCCACCTTGCCCCTGCGGATGATATAGACGCAGGCGCAGCCCACCTCGTTCTCGTGATACACCTCATGCCCTTCGGGAAACGTATCACCGGTCATGGCGCTTGCAATGATCATGAGTTCTTCTCCGGTCAACCCTTTGAACAACGTTATGTTCTGAATGTCCTTCGCATCAACCATGGAGTCCTCCTGTTTCGTATACGTATCTCAACGCATCCGTCATCCCTCTGCCGCCGGTGAGCGGGGATTCAAATAACTTTGGTCCGCGCGGCGCAGAGGCCTTCAAATCAGCGTTACCATATCTTATATACTCATAATTTTCTGCTTAAAGCACTGCGGTTATGCTTGGTAACATGTTTACCCGCAAAGGTCAATACTATTTATAACAGGGTAATATTTTTTGATGACATCATGGGCGGATTATGACGTATGTATTGAACAGATGATTCTGAGGGATATCATCTTCGAACGATGAGGGGCAGGTGATGAATCTACACAGTTTCTGAAGGCGCGGGAAGCACAAGAAATGGAAAGTTACACTCGCCGTTAAAATCAGCCGTTCTGATCGCGGCGTGCGCCACCCTACCGCTCCCTCGGCATCCCCCACTTCTTTCTCTTTTCCCAGAGCGATTTCCGGGTGATCCAGAGCATGTCCGCAAGCTGCTGTTCGTTGAACTGGCCCTGGTATCTCTGGATGAAGGCCTTGG
>JALNZF010000017.1 GCA_023229435.1 Nitrospirota bacterium | reverse complement strand
GTGCGCGAAGAGGATACGGTGGCGCGCCTGGGCGGTGACGAATTCATAATAGCGCTGTGGCACATCAGCGGTAACGACTATGCGGCCACGGTGGCGTTAAAAGTGATCAAGGCAGTGTCGCAACCCTATGACATCGAGGGACATACCGTCAGCATAACCACCAGCGCAGGTGTCAGTATCTATCCCGTCCATGGCGAGGACGCGGACACGCTGATGAAGAGCGCGGACCTGGCTTTGTACGAGGCCAAGCGCGCGGGCAAGAACGTCTATCGAATCTCGGAGCGCACAGACCTGTCAGCGGTAGCGCGCAGTCAACAAGACCCGCCCGCATTCAGTACGCCATTGCCGGATGCGTCAGAGAAAATGAAGGATGACCAATGAATGGTTAATTTGTCCGATATTCTTAATGCCGGCATTTTGATCGTTGACGACCTGGAAGCCAATGTACTCCTGCTCGATCGCATGCTGCACGGGGCCGGCTATACTTGCGTCGCGTCTACGATGGACCCGCACGAGGTCTGCGAGCTACACCGCAAGAACCGCTACGACCTGATTCTGCTCGATTTGCAGATGCCCGGCATGGATGGATTCCAGGTGATGGAAGGCCTGAAGGCAATTGAAACGGACAGCTACGTTCCGGTCCTCGTGATCACCGCCCAACCGGGTCACAAGCTGCGGGCGCTGGAAGCCGGCGCGAAGGACTTCATCAGCAAACCGTTTGATCTGGCCGAAGTAAAGACACGTATCCACAACATGCTGGAAGTGCGGCTGTTGTATAAAAAAATCGAGAATTACAACAAGATGCTGGAACAGACGGTGCAGGAACGGACTGGAGAGCTGGTCAGAGCAAACGAGCAGCTTTCGCGGGAAATAGTGGAGCGCAAGGTAACGGAAGAGTCGCTCCAAAGCGCGAACGCGGAGAACAAGCAGTTAAAGGACCGGTTCCATGCTGAGAACATCTACCTTCGCACAGATCTCGACAGGGAGTTCAACTTCGGCGAGATTATCGGGCGAAGCAAAGCTCTCGAGTATGTGTTCTTCAAGGTCGAACAGGTGGCGCCCCAGGACGCGACCGTTCTCCTCCTTGGCGAGACCGGCACGGGGAAGGGAGTAGTAGCGCGCTCCATTCACAGCAGGAGCAGCCCCGCGCGGCACGCGGGGCCGTTTATAACGGTCAACTGCTCGGCGCTCCCGGCGAGCCTCATCGAAAGCGAGCTCTTCGGGCGGGAAAAGGGCGCGTTCACCGGCTCCCATGACCGGCAGATGGGGCGCTTCGAACTTGCCGACAACAGCACCCTGTTTCTCGACGAGATCGGCGAGATGCCGATGGACCTTCAGACCAAGCTGCTCAGGGTCATCCAGGACGGCGAGTTTGAGCGGCTGGGCGGCCCAAAGACCATCAAGGTCAATGTGCGGATCATCGCGTCCACCAATCGGAATCTGGAGGAAGAAATCCGGAAGGGCAGGTTCAGGGAAGACCTGTTCTACCGGTTGAATGTTTTCCCCATCACGATCCCGCCGCTCCGGCAGCGCAAGGAGGACATCCCGCTTCTTGTCGATTATTTTGTCGCCAAATTCAACAAGAAAACAGGAAAGAAGATCGAGACCGTATCGAAAGACACCCTGAACGTCCTCCAGGAATACAACTGGCCGGGCAACGTGCGCGAGCTGGAGAGTATCATCGAGCGGGCGGTGATCACGAGCCAGGGGACCGGGTTGCAGATACTGGACCGGTTCGTGAATTCTCTGAAGGCTGGTGAACAGAAGGCGCAGGACTGCAAGGCCCTTGTCGAGATCGAACGGGACCACATCTTCCAGGCGCTCGAGAAAACCGGGTGGAGGATTGAAGGGAAAAAAGGCGCAGCAGAGATGCTCGGCCTCAACCCCAGCACGCTTCGCAGCCGGATGCGGAAAGACGGCATCCGCCGTTCATAAATAAAAGAAAGCCTCACACGGAAAATCCCCTGTCATACCTCAATGTAAAACACGTTGACATACAACGTATTACAATGTAGTATATATTCATACTTTGAGAGTAGGTGCGCTTCTTTCCCGCCCGAAACCGCGGCTGGGATATGCGCCGGGGGGCCGCTATGCCGACATTGCAGAAGAGTCTGAGATTGTCCGAGGGAATCGTTCGGGAGATAGACGATATTGCCAAAAGGGCCAAAAAGGACTTTACGGCGGTTACCAATGAACTTCTTGAAGAGGCGATCAAGGCCCACCGCAGCCCCGACATTATATATTCCGAGGGTGTAAGCGGCAAAAAAGCCCGGATTGCGGGTACTGGCATAGAGGTGTGGGAAGTTATCGCGGTATATAAAAGCTCTGGCCAGACCTTTAAGCGGTTGCAGCTGTCCTATCATTGGCTTTCGGAGCGGCAGCTCAAGGCGGCACTCGGCTATTATTCCTTCTATAGCGAGGAGATAGACGCGCTCATCGCGGAAAACGAACAGTGGACCCTGAAGAGCATCAGACAGAAATATCCTTTTCTCACGGCCGGCAAGCCGTGATCAAATATTACCTGGATGAAGACCTGAGTCCCGTAATTTCCGAGATGCTTAGGAAAGACAAAGTGGATGCCGCAAGCGCCCACGAAGTTGGTATGGTCCAGGCAAGCGACCTTGAACAGCTGGAGTATGCGGCTTCTCGCAAGCGATGCATGGTAACGAGAAATAGAAACGATTTTATCAGGCTTACGGTCCAGTTTTTCAATGAACATCGGCCCCATTACGGAGTGCTCATTATCCCTTATTCCTATCGGGGAGATAATTTCCGGGCCGTGGCTAAAGCGCTCAAAGCATATGCCAACGCTCATACGGTCGGCTTATCATCTTACCTGGTTGACTTTTTGTAGGTTATTATTCCTGGTATTAATACCTTAATTTAATTGCCGCGTAAAATGGGAATAAAAGTTTACCAGGCGCTAAGAACGCGAAGAAAATCTTTGTAGGGGCGGCTCTCTGTGACCGTCGGCATTCAGGGCTTTACACTATTTTATACTCAGCCTTGACAACGTGTATGCTCAGCAAGTAAAATATAACAGTTGATGCATCCGCAAGAGTCCTCATCTGTCAATAATGCCGTTATGCTATAAATATCCAATTGCGCCCATCCTTGCCGGACTTCATCGGGCGCTTCATCTGTATAGGCACAAAGTCAGATCAACAGTAATGAAGTTCTGAAAAAATGTTTTTAAGGGGAGGCTGCCTTGTCGCACAAAACGAAAAAACAAGGGCATCAGAGAGCGCAGTTGTCGAAAAGTCCCACCGGGATTCAAGGGCTCGATGAGGTTACGGGCGGCGGACTGCCGAAAGGAAGGCCGACGCTGGTGGCGGGCGGCGCGGGATGCGGCAAGACGCTCTTCGGCATGGAATTTCTGGTGCAGGGGGCGAGGCAGTATAACGAACCCGGGCTATTCGTGTCCTTCGAAGAAAACTCGCGGGAGCTTACGAAGAACTTCTCCTCCCTCGGGTATGATCTGAACGAACTGGTTGCTCGCAAAAAGCTCATTCTCGATCACGTCTACATCGAACGTTCCGAGATCGAGGTGACTGGAGAATACGACCTCGAAGGGCTGTTCGTCAGGCTCCAGAGCCTTATCGATTCGATCGGGGCAAAGCGGATCGTGCTCGATACGATCGAGACGCTTTTCAGCGCGCTGCCGAACGAGGGCATCCTCCGCGCGGAGCTGCGCAGGCTGTTCCGCTGGCTCAAAGCAAAGGGCCTCACCGCGATCATCACCGCTGAAAAGGGCGACGGCGACCTGACGCGGCATGGCCTCGAAGAATATGTTTCAGATTGTGTCATAGCTCTTGATCACCTGGTGACGGATCTGGTTGCCACCCGTCGCATGCGCATCGTCAAATACCGCGGCTCGAGCCACGGGACGAACGAATATCCCTTTCTCATCGACGATACCGGCATCTCGGTGCTCCCGATCACGTCCGTTGAGCTTCGTCACGCGGCAAGCACCGAGAGAATTTCTTCGGGTATCACGACCCTCGATGCGATGCTGGGAGGAAAAGGTTATTACCGGGGCAGCAGTATTCTGGTCTCGGGTACGGCGGGGACGGGAAAGACGAGCATGGCCGCCCATTTTGCCGATTCCGTTTGCAGGAGAGGGGAGCGCTGCCTCTATCTTGCTTTTGAAGAATCGGAAAACCAGATCATCCGCAACATGCGCTCCATCGGCATCGATATCGAGCAGTGGACAAGGCGGGGCCGCCTCACGATCCACGCGGCCCGGCCGACGATGTACGGGCTCGAGATGCACCTCGCCAGGATACATCGCCTGATCGAGGATATTAAGCCTCACGCCATACTCTTCGACCCCATAACAAACCTCATGGCCGTTGCGGGCGCCAACGAAGTAAAGGCCATGCTGACCCGGTTGATCGATTATCTGAAATTGAAAAAGATCACCGCATTTTTTACGAACCTTTCCCAGCAGCACATGCTTGAACAGACTGACCTTGCCGTTTCATCGCTTATGGACACCTGGATATCCCTGCGCGATATCGAGCTGGGCGGCGAGCGCAACCGCGGCCTGTATGTTTTGAAATCCCGCGGCATGGAGCATTCGAACCAGATCCGCGAGTTCCTGTTGACCGACAAAGGCATCGATCTCATCGACGTGTATAAGGGCGGAGAAAATGTGCTGACCGGATCGGCCCGGGCCGCGCAGGAGGCAAGGGAACTGTCGGAAGAAACCCTGCGCAGTGAAGAGATCGAACGCAAGAAACGAGAGCTGGCCCGCAAACGACAAGCGATAGAAGCGCAGGTCGCGGCTTTACAGTCGCAGTACGAAGCGGAAGAGGAAGAACTAAACGTCAATCTCGGCGAGTTGAAGTTGAAGAAACAGGTTGTCCAGGAAGACCAGAAAAAAATGTCACTGAGGCGGGAGCATGACGCCGGAGCGAGGACAAACAAGTCGAGGAGCGGGAGACCCGTCAAATGAAAAAAACCGATACAATAAAGAGTGTAAGATCAAGGTCGAGGAAGACAACGACAAAGACAGCCAAAACAAAAAAGAGGATAGTCCCGGAAGAACTATGGGACCTCAGACTTTACGTTGCGGGCCAAACACCGAAATCTCTTGCTGCATTCGCAAATCTCAAGCGGATCTGTGAGGAGCACCTTGCGGGGAAATATAAAATCGAGATCATAGACCTCATGAAAAATCCTCAGCTGGCCCGGGGAGACCAGATCCTCGCCATGCCGACCTTGGTACGGAAACTGCCGCCTCCCATAAAAAAGCTCATTGGCGATCTATCCAACACGGAGCGCGTCATCGTCGGGCTTGATATAAGGCCTGCGAGATAAAAGTTCTGAGTTATGAGTTTTAAGTTTTGAGTCACATCGAACGATAGACTAAGAACTAAAACGATCACGGGGTTATCTCTATGACCAAAAAAAAGATCAACGATGAAGCAAAGGGGTTCGAAAAGAGAATCAAGGCCGCGGCAGGCAGGAAATATGTTCTTCGCCTTTATGTGACCGGTATGACCCCCCGTTCTCTCCTTGCAATTACAAACATAAAGAAAATATGCGAGGAACACTTGAAAGGCCGTTACGACCTTGAAGTCATCGATATTTACCAGCGGCCGACGCTCGCTGAAGGAGAGCAGATCATCGCCGCGCCGACGCTCATTAAAAAACTGCCTCTTCCCCTGCGGAGATTCATCGGCGATATGACCAATACCGAAAAGATCCTCCTGGGGCTGGATCTAAGGCCGGGGAAAGCAAAGACATCATCAAAGAGCGTTTAAGAATCGTCGCGTACCATCTTGTATACTTTGACAGGCAACCGTCATTCCCGTGGAAACGGGATTCCGGGTTTTGGATTGCCCACGTGACATCCTGAGATGCGTTATACGCTATGAGAAAAAAATCAGACACCTCGAAGCCAAAATTGAAAAGCCGGCATCCGAAGACGCCAACCGGGAAGTCCGTGCATGGCACGCTAAAAACTAAAACTCAAAATGAACCATCAAGCAGGCGAAAATCATCCCACGGTCTTCGTGCGGAAACAGAAGAACTTCGCGCGCGGCTTGCGGAAGCCGAGGAAACGCTGCGCGCCATCAGGGGCGGAGAGGTTGACGCGCTGGTTGTTTCACAGCCCGGCGGAGACCAGGTCTTCACGCTGAAGGGAGTTGACCATGCCTACCGTGTGCTTGTAGAAGAAATGAACGAAGGCGCGGCCACGCTGAACGCGGACGGCGTCATTCATTATTGCAACAACTCGCTCGCTTCCATGCTGGAAATATCTCTTGAAAAAGTCATAGGCTCTTCCTTGCAACGTTACGTGTCGCCGGAATTTCTGCCCGCGTTCGACCAATTTATGAAACGTAGTTTGCGGGACAGTGGAAAGGCAGAACTTTCCCTGAAAAAGGAAACAGGGGCCTTGCTTCCAGTGCTTGTGTCCGGGCGCAGATTGCCTCTGGATGAGGCCCGCAGGATCAGTATCGTCATAACGGACCTGGCTGCCCAGAAAGAAACCGAGGAAACGCTTCGCAACGCCTTGTTTGAGATCAAGAAGCTCAAGGAACAGTTTCAAGCCGAGAACCGCTACCTCCTGGAAGAATTTAAGCTGTTGCACACACATGAGAACATCGTGGGCAACAGCGAGGCTATTCGCAGTGTGCTGAAACAGGTGGAGCAGGTGGCTGGTACGGATTCCACGGTCCTGATCCAGGGCGAGACAGGCACAGGGAAAGAGCTGCTGGCCGATGCGATCCATAACCTGAGCCCGCGCAAGGGGCGTCTCCTGGTGAAAGTAAACTGCGCCGCGCTGCCCCCGACCCTCATCGAGAGCGAGCTCTTCGGCCGAGAGAAGGGCGCCTTCACCGGCGCCCATGCCCCGCAGATGGGCCGCTTCGAACTGGCTGACGGCGGCACTCTGTTCCTCGACGAAATCAGCGAGCTGCCGCTGGAGCTGCAGACCAAGCTGCTCCGGGTGCTCCAGGACGGTGAGTTCGAGAGGCTCGGGAGCCCCAAAACCATCAAGGTAAGCGTCCGGCTCATTACCGCCACGAACCGAGATCTGAACCAATGTGTTCGCGAAAACAGGTTCCGTGAAGACCTGTTTTACCGACTCAACATCTTTCCGCTCTTCGTGCCGCCTCTGCGTGAGCGCAAGGAAGACATCCTTCCGCTGGTGTGGTCCTTTGTCCAGGAGTTCGGTACGAGAATGGGGAAACGGATTGAATCCATACCCCGGAAAGGCATCGAGACCCTGCGGAACTATGGGTGGCCTGGAAATGTACGGGAGCTGCGCAACGTTATCGAGCGGGCGATGATCATGAGCACCGGCTCGATTCTCCGCATCGAGATGCCGAAGTCGATTGAGGCAATAAACGGGCGCTCCGGCACGCTCGAAGAGATTGAGGGCCGGCACATCATCGACGTCTTGAACTCCAGGGGTTGGCGCGTGAGCGGAAAAGGCGGAGCAGCGGAGATCCTCGGTCTCAATCCGAAGACGCTTGAGTCGAGGATGAAAAAACTGGGCATTCAAAGGGAAAAATGAATTCCTGACATATCAGGATATTACCGAAATATCAGGAATAAATTTCTTCCTATCGTAATTCCTTCGTTGCAGTCATCTCTCAGACATTTCAATACTATCAACGCAATACGGTAGTCCCCCTGCCCCGGCACAAATCCTGCAATATAGTACAATATAGTACATCGTCATGAGGATGCAAATCATCACTGTCCGCATGATAATACACGGACAGCGTTAGCAGCGTCCCCTTTGCCAGCCGTTCCAAAACATACCAGTATCTAAAACGTAACAAAATGAGGAAGCCATGACCGACATGATAATCGTAACACTGAGAATGACTGTGCGACCAGACAGGCGTAATGATGTCGCGGAGACGATCCGAGGAATGCTCGAGCCCACGCGGGTTGAACGGGGTTGCATTAATTACTGTTTGTATCAGGACATTGAGAACAAAAACACCTTTGCCCTCATGGAGGAGTGGAAAACACGGGACGATCTTGAGAAGCACTTTCGTACGGACAATTATCGGAGACTCCTCGCATTGATGGACCTCCTCAGCGAACCTCCTGAGTTGCAGTTCAACACGGTGTCACAAACGGCAGGGATGGAGTTCTTATTAACGGTTCCTTTTCAAAACTGACAAAAATAGTTGCAAAAAGAGATATGAAAAAAACCACCATTCCATCAGACAATCTGGCCTCCCTTCGCCGGACGGCCGAAGAAAAGCTGCGCACACAGCTTGAGAGGCTGAAAAAGCTCTCTACCCAGGACATTGATGAACTTGTTCACGAGCTGGGGACGCACCAGATCGAGCTGGAGATGCAGAACGAAGAACTGCGCAAGACCCGGGATGAACTGGAGTCATCGAGGAACCAGTACGCTGAATTATATGATTTTGCGCCTGTCGGCTATTTTACCCTTGATGCGCACGGATTGATAGAGGGGGTAAATCTTACCGGCGCGCATGTGCTGGGAATCGAGAGGGGCTTGCTGCTCAAGAGGCCCTTTATCAGTTTTATCCCGGAAGCGGCGGACAGGGAGATTTTTTCGATTCACCGCGAAGAAGTTTTTCAAAAACCGGGCAATCATACCTGTGAAGTCAGGCTCAGGAAAAAAGACGGCGCGGTGTTCTATGCGCAGCTCCAAAGCGCAGCGAATGAAATTATCGATGGCAAGACCGGTTATATCCGTACCACGATCCTTGACATCAGTGATCGCAGGCGGGCGGAATACGAGATCCAAAAGGCATATGATGAGCTGGAACAGAAGGTAAAGGAACGGACCGGAGAACTGGTCAGAGCAAACGAGCAGCTCTCGCGGGAAATAGTGGAGCGCAAGGGCACGGAAGAGTCGCTTCGGAGCGCAAATGCGGAAAACACGCAGTTAAAGGACCGGTTCCAGGCTGAGAACATCTACCTTCACAAAGATATCGACAGGGAGTTCAACTTCGGCGAGATCATCGGGCGAAGCAATGCTCTCGAGTATGTGTTCTTCAAGGTCGAACAGGTGGCGCCCCAGGACGCGACCGTTCTCCTCCTTGGCGAGACCGGCACGGGGAAGGGAGTAGTAGCGCGCGCCATTCACAGCAAAAGCAGCCGCAAGGACCGGCCCATAATAACGGTCAACTGCTCGGCGCTCCCGGCGAATCTCATCGAAAGCGAGCTCTTCGGGCGGGAAAAAGGCGCATTCACCGGCTCCCATGACCGGATGATGGGGCGCTTCGAACTTGCCGACAACGGCACCCTGTTTCTCGACGAGATCGGCGAGATGCCGATGGACCTTCAGACCAAGCTGCTCAGGGTCATCCAGGACGGCGAGTTTGAGCGGCTGGGCGGCCCAAAAACCATCAAGGTCAATGTGCGGATCATCGCGTCCACCAACCGGAAGCTGGAGGAAGAGATCCGGAAGGGCGGGTTCAGGGAGGACCTGTTCTACCGGCTGAATGTTTTTCCCATCACGATCCCGCCGCTCCGGCAGCGCAAGGAGGACATCCCGCTTCTTGTCGATTATTTTGTCGCCAAGTTCAACAAGAAAACAGGAAAGAAGATCGAGACCGTGTCGAAAGACACGCTGATCATGCTCCAGGAATACGACTGGCCGGGCAATGTGCGCGAGTTGGAGAGTGTCATCGAGCGGGCGGTGATCACGAGCCAGGGGACCGGGTTGCAGATACTGGACCGGTTCGTGAATTCCCTGAAGGCCGGTGAACAGGAGGCGCAGGACGGCAAGTGCCTTGCCGAGCTGGAACGCGACCATATCCTCCAGGCGCTCGAAAAAACCGGGTGGAGGATCGAAGGGGAAAAAGGCGCGGCAGCGATGCTCGGTCTCAACCCCAGCACGCTTCGCGGCCGGATGCGGAAAGACGGCATCCGCCGTACAGAAAAGGGTCCAGGTTCATTCGGGAAAGAGCATGCGGACGCGGATACGGAAAGTGGGAGCTTCTGATATTTGACTAATGCGGGTTTATAGTGATACAATTCTTTTATGATTTTTCTCACTATGATATTTCTGTTCAAATAGTGACATATTCGCGCGAACGCTTAAACGTCGTCCCCGGCTACGGTCACGAGGCCCGTTTCGTCGTTCGGAGACGTCATTCGTCTTAAAGACGTTACCGTAAGACGTTTACCGATGCGGGCATCGTGACCGTTTGACGTCACCGTCAGTTGCGGCCAACAGCCGCGCTATAGAATACCCAAAATTAAAACCAACAGACCTCTCTTACCCCCGATAGAGTCATTCTCGGGCAGGCCTCAATCCTCTCCCCGAGGGGAGAAGCGGGAATTTCAGCACCCGCTCCAAAGCGAGGACCAAATCAGAACCGAGGATCGTATAATTATTTCTATGAGGCATCCCCGTTATTCCTCGACCCTATTGTTCTTCAGCCTCGTTCTGCTCTTCACGGGTTTTCAGGGCGCGAGCGCTGACACTCCGGAACAGCCTGGTACGCATCCGACGACGAATAGCGACCCGGCGAGCACGGTAACGAGCACCCTTCAGAACACGTCTTCACCGACAGCACCGAAGAAACCTAAAACCGACAAAGCCCCTCAACCGGCGGCAAAAACCGAACCCCCGGTGCGATTGGGGCCGCAAGTAGACCCCTGTTTTACCGTCAGTGTAGCCGGAGATAATTGGCTGGACCAGCTGCATGGCTACGTGCAGGATCACACCTGTGAACCGGCGGTATGGTTTGATACCTTCTTTGTGAAGGACCATATTTTGCTGGATCTCCGGCCCGGCACGTTCATCAAAATAAGAACTTCAGCCCGGCTGGCCGAGGGGAGCAGTCTCGCGAATAACAACGAGTTCCGTCTCGAATGGAATCTGCCCCAATGGACAAACGTCCTTAAAAGATGGAAGTTATATATCGAATCGAGATCTGCTGCTGACAAATATATGACCCAGCCCGGTCAGCCCATCCAACCGGGAGTCGACCGGGAAACGGGAGAAAGAAAACCCGTCGTCGGGGTGCGCGTAGATCTGTATACCAAGCTCCGTTCACTCGTCAGCTTTGAGAGCGGCGCCAAAATCGGTATACACTCCGATGCCTTCATCAGGATGCGGTATCAATACGATAAGCCTTTTAGCGAGGTTTACCTTGTCCGATTTTCCGAGATCGCCATGTGGCAAGCTGTTGAACATTTCACGAACACAACGCAGCTCGATTTTGAACGAAAGATCGCCACGTTTGCGCTCCTCCGGTGGGGCAACAACATGACCTACACCGAAGGCGCGAACGGCGTGACCTGGAACAGCGGGATCAGCCTTTTCACTCAATTGACGCCCAAGAGCGCAATTTCCTATGATACCAGCATCTGGGGAGTGAGTTATCCTGACTGGCGGATTGATAATTACCGGGTTGGGTCGCTCTATCGACGGAACTTTTACCGGCCCTGGCTCTTTTTCGAGCTTGGGCCTGAAGTCACCTGGCCAAAAGATGAGAGCGGCCGCAGGAATTCCGTTTATGCTTTCATGGCCACCTTTGAAATTCAATTCGGCAAGTAATTTCGAGTGGGGGAAACCTCTCTTTAGTCAACGGTGACGCCAAACGGTTACGATGCCCGTATCGGTAAACGTCTTGCGGTAACGTGTTTAAGACGAATGACGACTCACGTGATCCCGCCCTGGCGGGAGCCTCGTAACCCTTGCCGAACGACGAAAGACGGTTTAAAATTCTCACGGCTATGCCAAGTCTTGAATAGAAAAGGTATACAACTCAAGGCTTATATTATGTTTTCTCTTCACAGCCGTCACATGCAACGGTTCTGTTAAATGCGACGGCCACCCTTGACGGTTTTCTCTTTTCCTCTGCATCTCACTTTTCATCTTAGTCTACACAATCAATGTGTTGTCCCCGCAGAATCCGCAGTTCTCCTCTGGCACGATTAGTGTACTACACCTCCTATACAATCACTCTACAGGAAATGACAGGCTATCAGTTTTTCAACTAATTTAAAGGATGAGGTGAGACACATGCGTAAGATATTTAATAACAAGATGTGGTTTGCGGCATTACTCCTGACAGTTTCTATAACAGGATGCGGCGGAGATGATAATGGAACTTCAGCCTCGGCAGGTCCAACGGCAGTGAACCTTGGAACGGCGGGAGACCTTAAAGCGGCCGGCGGTTATGCGATTCTGGCAAAAACCGGCGTCGATACCGTTCCAAGCTCCGTAGTGACTGGAAATGTTGGATTGAGTCCAGCCGCCAGGGTTGGCTTAACTGGATGGTCAGAAACAGCTGATGTCACGGATACCTATTCGACATCCGCTCAAGTGGTCGCACCGTTCAAGTTATACGCAGCCGACTATGTGGGGGGGACTACTTCTGCTGACTTGGGCACAGCCGTACTCAACATGGAAGCTGCGTACACCGACGCCGCTGGACGGACAGCAGGAGTTGGTCCCTTCTTGAATCTCGGAGGCGGAACTGTCGCTGGTCAAACCCTTGTCCCCGGCGTTTACACCTGGGGTTCCAATGTGACAATAACAACGGATCTCACTCTCTCAGGCGGCGCGAATGATGTCTGGATCTTCCAGATATCGGGAACTCTCGACATGGCTGCTGCCAAGAACGTTATCCTGAGCGGTGGCGCACGACCCCAGAACATCTTCTGGCAGGTCGCCGATGCGGTGACCATTGGAGCGAACACGCACTTTGAGGGAATTATACTGGGTCAGACATCGATCACGTTTGGGAATCTCTCATCGATCAACGGCAGGCTGCTGGCGCAGACTGCGGTTAATCTTGATGCGACTACGGTTACCCAGCCGTAAGGCATGTGGTAGACAGATGCCATGAGAAAATGCGGCAGGTTATCCGGTTTGCCGCGAAATGAGCTATACAGATTATAATATCTTAAAGGAGGGAACAAAAATGAACAGGCACAAAGGATACGCGAAGATGCTGTTTCTGGTATTATTGCTCGTTGTTTTTGTGGCCGGGTGTAGCAGCAGCAGCGATGACAATGGAGGGGTAAGCGCAGATACCACCGCGCCCACCGTTATTTCCACAATCCCGCTTGATCTTGCCACGGATGTGGCGCGCAACATCACCGTCAACGCGACCTTCAGTGCGGTGATAGACCCGGCAACGATCACCATAACAACATTTACCTTAAAGCAGGGGACAACGTCTGTTTCAGGCACTGTGGCCTGCGTTGGCACAACGGCGACCTTTACGCCCGAAATCAATCTCGCAGTCGGCGCCGAATATACAGCCACGATTACAACCGGGGTCAAGGACCTGGCAGGCAAGGCGCTGGCAACGAACTATGTATGGATCTTCACCACAGGCACAGCAACAGACACCACCCCACCCACCGTTAGTTACACAAGCCCACTTGATCTTGCCACGGGTGTGGCGATCAACATCACCGTCAACGCCACCTTCAGTGAGGTGATGAGCGCTGCAACGCTTACCACAGCAACATTTACCTTACAGCAAGGGACAACGCCTGTTTCAGGCACGGTGACCTACGATGGCACAACGGCGACCTTTACGCCCACAAGCGATCTCGCATCCAGCACCACCTATACAGCCACGATTACAACCGGGGTCAAGGACTTGGCAGGCAAGGCGCTGGCAACGAACTATGTATGGGCCTTCACCACAGGCACGACAACAGACACCATCGCGCCCACGGTAATTTCCACGACCCCCCTTGATGGCGCCACGGGTGTGTCGCGCAACAGAAACGTCAACGCCACCTTCGATGAGGTGATGAGCGCTGCAACGCTTAACACAGCAACATTTACCTTACAGCAAGGGACAACGCCTGTTTCAGGCACGGCGACCTACGTTGGCACAACGGCGACCTTTAATCCCGCAAGCAATCTCACAGCTGGCACCACCTATACAGCCACGATTACAACCGGGGTCAAGGACCTGGCAGGCAATGCGCTGGCGTCTGATAAGGTATGGTCCTTTACAACCGGCACAACAACAGCGGCAGGTCCAGATCCAGTGATTCTTGGCTCGGCCGGCAATTATGCGATTCTGGCAAAAACAGGCGTCGATACCATTCCACCCTCCGCAGTGACTGGGAATGTTGGAGTGAGTCCAGCCGCCAGGGGTTTCTTAACTGGATGGTCACAAACAGCCGCATCTGACGCCTTGGATAAATATTCGACATCCGATCAAGTGGTCGCACCGTTCAGGCTTTACGCAGCCGACTATGCGGAGCCTACTCCTACTGATCTCGGAGTGGCCGTACTCAGTATGCAAGCCGCGTACACCGACGCCGCCGGACGGACAGCTACATCCGCTGCTACTACCAACGTAGGTGGCGGAACGCTTACTGATTTAACCCTCGTGACCGGCGTCTACGAATGGGGGAGCAATGTTACCATACCAACGAATCTCACCCTCAGCGGCAGCGCAACAGATGTCTGGATCTTTAAGGTGGCGGGAACTCTCGACATGGCCGCTGCAAAGAGCGTTATCCTAAGCGGTGACGCACAGGCCAAGAACATCTTCTGGCAGGTCTCCGGTGCTGTGACCATTGGAGCGAACACGCACTTTGAGGGAATTATACTGGGTATGACAAAGATCACGTTTGGAAATCTCGCATCGATCGACGGCAGGCTGCTGGCGCAGACCGCGGTTAATCTTGATGCGACTACGGTTACACAGCCATAAAGCATGAGGTAGACAGGTTCCATTAGAGGAAGTGGCAGGTTGTCTGATTTGCCGCTAAATTAGCTTCACAGATTTAAAATTCCTTAAGGAGGGAATGAAAATGAACACATACAAAGGATATTCAAAGATATTGTTTCTGGTATTACTACTCGTCGCTTTTGGGGCCGGGTGCGGACGCGATCACAATGATGATGATAATAATAATAATGATAATGGGGCTTCAAGCTCCAGCTCTGCCAAGGCCATTACCGCTTATTCGATTAACGGGGTTGCAGGAACTATAACTGAAGGGACAAGCCCAAAGACCATAGCGGTGACCTTGCCATACGGCACAATCGTAACGGCCCTGACTGCGACATTCACGACCACAGGGGCAAGCGTAAAGGTGGGAACGACGGTCCAGACGAGCGGTACAACGGCGAATAACTTCATAAGTCCGCCGGTGATATACACAGTAACCGCCGGCGACGGCACAACGGCGACATATAACGTAACCGTAACCGTGCCCTCGGCCTCTGCCAAGGCCATTACCGCTTATTCGATTAACGGGGTTGCAGGAACTATAGATGAAGCGGCAACGCCAAAGACCATATCGGTGTCCATGCCGTCCGGCACAATCGTAACGGCACTGACTGCGACATTCACGACCACAGGGGCAAGCGTAAAGGTGGGAACGACGCTCCAGACGAGCGGTACAACGACGAATGACTTCACAAGTTCTGTGGATTACACGGTAACCGCTGCCGACAGTACAACGGCGACATATACCGTAACGGTGATCGTGGCCGGCGCAGCTTCAGCAGTCTGCACGGGAGCGAGCTGCGTGAACCTTGGAACGGCCGGAAATTTTGTGATTCTCGCAGGAACAGGAATCACGGACGTTCCTGCCTCTCCTATCACAGGAAATATCGGAACGAGTGGAATCACTGGTGCATCTATTACTGTACCGTGCACAGACGTGCTGACTGGGCAAGTCTACACGGACGATGCTAATTTTCCGGGATTCACTTGTACTGCGACGGACAAGACCTTGGCGGGCCTCGCGGTAAGTGCCATGGGAACCGCGTACACCGCAGCTGCCGGGAAACCAACACCACCAACACCAGTTTGTCCCGGGGCCGGAGCTTTTGACGGCACGGCGGTGCCCCCCCTTGCCGCCGGCGTCTACACCTGTGCTGTCGATGTGACGATCCCAACGAATTTCACGCTCGATGGCACAGCAACAGATGTCTGGGTCTTCCAGATTACGGGAAAACTTACTCAGTCTTCCGCTACGACGGTGTTCTTGACCGGTGGTGCACTGCCCCAGAACGTTTTCTGGCAGGTCTCCGATGTTGTGGAAATTGGAACGACTGCACACATTGAGGGCGTGATATTGGCGCAAACATCGATCCATATGCTGACGGGCTCATCGACCAAGGGCAGGCTGCTGGCGCAGGCTGCGGTCACTCTTGATACGACTACGGTTACAGAACCGTAAGTCATGAGGTAGTGTGAAAGCAAGATAGCATGGGGGGACAGGTTGCCTTTCAAAATGCAGCCTGTTCCCTGGTAGTAAAGTAGCTGCGCTGGACCACAGAGAGTTGCACGGATCAACGCGGTAATCTTAGACAGCAAAACGATGAACCCCTCACCCTACCCTCTCCCCTCGGGGGAGAGGATAAAGGTGAGGGGAGATTTTCAGGTGACTTGAGGTCCAGAGCATGAAAGCAGGACAGGTTATATCAGAAATACGGGCAGGTCCCCTTGACAAGGGGCCGAATGATAAGTGCTTTTCAAATTTTAAAAAGGAGGATACACATATGCGTACAGACACACGGTATTCTAAGACAGTTAGTACAATGATGTGGTTTATGGCATTACTCCTGGTCGTTATTACGGCCGGATGCGACAGAGATCATGGAGCGGCAGCTCAAGTCGGCACCGTACCCATAGTCGGCACCGTACCCACGGTGCTTTACACTATCCCGGCTAATGGCGCCACTGATGTGCCCCTTAACAGGAAGATCTCCGCAGCTTTCAGCGAGCCGATGAGCGCTGCAACGGTCACCGCACTATCAACTTTCACGTTGACAGGACCTGGTGCAACTCCCGTACCAGCAGCAACAATCACCTATGATGCCGCAACCCGCATTGCACTCTTTACACTGGCCAGCGATCTCACAGCCAGCACCACCTATATCGGCACGATTACAGTCGGGGCCAAGAATGCGGCAGGCAATGCAATGGCAAATAACTATGTATGGAGCTTTACAACAGGCATAACAATCGACGCTGCCGCACCTTTATTGCTCAGCACCTCACCGGTGAATAGCGCCACTAATGTACCTCTCAACCAGATAATCACCGCAACCTTCGATGAGCCGATGGATCCATTAACGATCACCCCAACAAGCTACACGGTGACTGGACCCACGGGAACCGTTTTGGGCGATGTGAGCTACCTCGGCGCAACTGCGAGCTTTAAGCCGGCAGCGCTGCTCGCATCCAATGCCACCTATACCGTCGTGATTGCGGCCAGCGACATGGCCGGCCAGCCATGGGTGTTCGGTAATGTGCCGAATCCATGGAGCTTTTCAACTGGTGCAACTGCCCCAGTTCCGGGGGCAGTAAACCTGGGTTTGGCCACACCATTCGGGATCGCGGCTACCGCCGGGGTAACCAACACCCCGACTACCCCTCTTACCACAATCAACGGGGATGTGGCGCTGGATCCAAATATTACCTGTAATGCCGTGACCATTGATAGTGCGGGAGGTTTTGGTCTTTGCGGAAGCAATGCCTCCACTCCGATAATCGTTGGGAAGGTGGTCAGTCCCTTATATCCGGATGCGGGAATCACTTCAGCCGCTATCAAGGCCGACTTGAAGAAAGCGTTTCTCAGCATCACTCCTACGGCCGGACCCCCAGCCGCCGGTTCACTTGATGGGGCCACCAATCTACCAGCCGGCACTACGTTAGGAGACGTGTTCGGTAGCGCGCTCGTGCAGGGAGACAACTTGTTCGCTCCCGGCGTCTATCAATCCCTCACGTCGATTTTGATAACGGGCGATCTTACGCTTGACGCCGGGGGAGACCCGAATGCCAGCTTCATCTTCCAGTCGTCGAGTACAATCGGCACGGCAGCCGGCGCCGCCGGTGGTGTGGCCGGGACATTCACTCGAATTCTCCTGATCAACGGCGCCAAGGCTTCCAATGTCTGGTGGCAGGCCGGCACTTCAGCGACGCTTGGATTGTACTCTGAATTCCAGGGCAACATACTGGCCTCTGAAAGTATCACGATGGAGACCGGCGCAACCTCGTGTGGCAGATTGTTGGCAGGGGCGTTTGCGGCCGGAGCGTTTGTATTTGACTCTAACGTTGTTTCCGTGCCGGGTCAAACGTTTGCACCACCTGCCGGATATTCAACAACTTGCGAGTAAGAAGGCATGAAGTATTTGGCATGAAGGCAGGACAGGTCGGATATTCCCGTGGTACTGAACCACGGGAATATCCCCTGATTTAGAAAAACATAACGGAATCACTCGCGTCTTAATGCGGTAATGAAAGTTAAAATGTAAAGGAGGCTTCAAAATGCGAAAAACAATGAGAAAAATATTGATGGTTTTCCTGATCGGGATGTTCCTGCTCAGCATTGCCGCCCCCGTATTTGCCGAGATCCAGGGCAGGACATTCTATGTGGACCCGTTCACCGGCGGCTATCAGTTTGATGACACACAGAGACTGGATTTACGCTCGTACTATGGCCTGCGCGGCGGCTTCAACTTCACCAATAACGTGGCGGTGGAGGCCATGTTCGGCTTCGTTCCCACCGAGACCGAGTCCATGGCGTATGTTGACCGGCAGGTCAGAGTCTGGCGCTACGGACTCGATGCGCTGTATAATTTCCACCCGGATGGTCCTTTTGTACCGTTCGTTTCAATCGGGATCGGCTCCACGCAATCCAGAAACACGTCGGACGGCATGCCTGACCACGGCCGCGGGATGTTTAACTATGGCGTTGGACTCAGGTACTTCATCACCGAATCCGTGGCAATACGCGGCGACGTCAAGCAGGCGCGGTTTTCCGAAGGGGGCGATTCCCGGACCAATGAAGAATACACGATCGGCCTGACCTTTGTGCTCGGCGCGCAGAAGAATGCGCTTCCCAAGGAAGGAGACACCACCGCACCCGAAGTGGTTTGCACAAACCCCGGCAGCGGCGTCACCGGAGGGGCAATCGACGCGAACATCACCGCAACCTTCAGCGAAGAGATGGACCGAAGAACGATCAACAACTCGACCTTTACCGTAAAGGACGGGACAAAGACTGTTACCGGCAAGGTGACCTTTGCCGGCACAACCGCAACCTTTAACCCGGATAACGATCTCGAAAAAGGCACGACCTATACCGCAACGATGGCAGCCGGGGTCAAGGACCCGGCAAACAATGCGATGGCAAACAGCTATGTATGGAGCTTCACGACAATTCTGGGTCCGAAGATTCTGGTGCCGGTGCTGATCTCGCTCGAGGATTCGCATTTCACCTTCGATAGTTCGGCGCTTAGCGAAGATGGCAAGACAATACTGAACTATAATGCCAAGATCCTGAAAGACAACCCTAAAATGAAGATCCGTATTGCAGGGTATGCTTCCGCCAGCGGCACCAAAGAGTATAACCAGACGCTGAGCGAAAAAAGAGCAACCGTTGTCAAGGAATACCTCATAAAGGAAGGTGGTATTGATAGAGCCAGGCTCACCAAGATCGGATTCGGTGAGACGAGACCGGCAGAATATGAACCGGTGCCTTCGGACATATACTCAGAGGCGGCAAAGGCCAACCAGCGAGTGCTTTTTGAGGTCATCGTGAAATAGAGGAATGAGGTCAGGGGGCCGGAAAAAATGTTGCATCGATCCGGCCCTTGACTCCGATACCCTGTTCAGGAATGGAGTTTTCAGATAAACTTGCCCCTCGCCGGTATTGTTCTCCCTTGTGCCGGCGAGGGGATTCTTTAAAAAAAATGGGGAAATGGAGTCATGACATTGACAGACAGAGGTACTGTCAAGGGGCCGAAGGAAACCCAGTTTGAGCAAGTTTACGAACGATGACAGAAGTCGGCGGCTTTCTCTAAGGGTTAAACGAATAACCGACTGATTAAAGTCGGTATTGAGGAGTAACACGCTATGAATAATCTTTTAAAGGTTCGAACATCTTCTCTCCACAGAAGAACGGCAAGACTCGCTGTTATTGCCTTGTTCGCCGTGCTTCTTTCCGCGGCGCCGTTCCACGCGGCATTCGCTCAAACAGCGCCGGCTTTGGGCTCGGCTGGGAGCTTCGCGGTCCTGGCCGGCACGGAGGTGACCTGTACCGATTCCACCATCATCGGAAACGTGGGAGTCTGGCCCGGCAACGTAATAACGCAGACCAACTGCACGATCAACGGGACGGTCCACCCGGGGGACGGGGTCGCCAAGCAGGCTTACATTGACTTCCTGAGCGCGTACAATGCGCTCTCGCTCACGCAGTGCGACTCTGTCTTATTGGGCGATCTCGCGGGCCAGGTGCTTGCGCCGGGCGTCTACTGTGTTGATGCGGCGTCGACGACGACTGATGGGACGCTGACGCTCAGCGGGCCTTCGAACGGGACCTGGCTTTTCAAGATCGGGACCGGCGGGACCGGAGCCCTGACGGGCACCGGATTCTCGGTGGTCATGGAAGGCGGCGGGACGCCGTGCAATGTGTATTGGTGGGTCGCCGAGGCCGCGACAATGACGGATTCGGCGTTCCAGGGAACTATTCTCGCGGGCGCAGCCATTACCATCACAGGCGGGACCTTTAATGGGGACGCCTTGGCGCAAGCCGCGGTGACGATGACCGACACCACTGCCACCGGATGCGAGCAGAGCAGCCATCCGGTACGGAACCGCTGCAACCAGGGCGTGGGCAACGGGCCCGAGAATTGCGATCCAGGCAACTCGAACCAGGGTGACCCGAGCCGGTCGAATGACGAACTGGGCGGGACGCCCGGGGACCCGGGCCGTATGGGCGGCAATGGCATGTAAGGATGCGATCGCGTAGGCGCACCCCATTAGAGAACAAGTTCTCTAATGGGGTGAATTGAGCATCAGCTCTTAAAGTGCTTACGGGGGGCGGCGAGACAGAGGCCAACCCATTATTCGACGGGAGGAACACCATGAAATCCGGCACGCAGGACCAGGCGGAAGGCGTGTTTCACAAAGTAAAGGGCAAGCTCAAGGAGCTTGTTGGAAAACTCGGAATGAATTCCGAGATGGAAGCCGAAGGAAAAGACGAAAAGATAGGCGGCAAAGTACAGGAGAAGATCGGTCAGGTCAAGAAGGTCTTCGGGAAGTAGTGAGCGCGGCGCATCATGCGCCGGCATGTCCCTGGGCCCGTGGCCCAGGTTGCATCGGGCATCGATACGATACCCGTGAGACATGAATCACGATCACCACGGAAACCAGGCAGTTTAAGGAGGCGTTCAAAATGGCAAAGAAAAGCAGAGGCGGCAGAATGACTGCAGCTAAAGTGCGTGCTGCAAAGAAGCCGGGTGGAAAAGGTCCGGTAAAGGACCGTGAAGCAGGAAAACACATTATGAAGACGTAAGAAACATCCAGGCGTCCCGTTAGAAGAAATCGAGGGGACAATAACAACAATCAAAGGAGAACGGACATGAAAACAATATATTCTGCAGCCCTGATGGCGGCAGTAATGGCTCTACTGGTGATCAGCGCACCGGTGCACGCTTCCAAGACGGATAACCGCATCGAATCATCAGCCAAAAAGTCGTATGTGTTCAAGACCTACCTCAAGGAAGATGATATTAAAATAGATTCCAAAAACGGGGCTGTCACCTTGACGGGGATCGTGTCCGAGGAATACCACAAAGCATTGGCCCAGGATACCGTGTCGGGCCTGCCCGGGGTGAAAAGCGTGGACAACAAGCTGGAAGTCAAAGGGGAACGCCCTGCCGAGAACTCGGATGCGTGGCTCACCGCGAAAGTGAAAACCACACTCCTGTTCCATCGCAGCGTGAGCGGCTTCAAAACGGAAGTTAACGCGAAGGACGGGATCGTCACCTTGCAGGGCGAAGCGACCAGCCAGGCACAAAAGGACCTGGCGACCGAATACGCCAAGGATGTCGAAGGGGTCAAAGCCGTCAATAATGAGATGACCGTATCGAAGACCGCGAAAAAGGCGCACCGCACAACGGGTGAAAAGATCGATGACGCTTCCATTACCGCCCAGGCTAAGATGACGCTGTTGTTTCACCGCTCGACCAGCGCTCTCAACACAAAGGTCATGACGAAGCACGGCGTGGTCACGGTGAGCGGCAAGGCAAAGAATGCAGCCGAAAAAGACCTGGTGACCAAAGTCGTCGACGACGTAAACGGCGTGAAGAGCGTAAAGAACCGGATGACCATCGAGTAGTTGATTTCATGTCCGCATAGATTGCCGGACCGATGAGCGCGTGGGCAACGGGCCCGGGCAATCCAAAAGGCAAAAGGAGGATCAAATGCTGTGGACGATCGCGGTGGTACTGATAATTCTGTGGGCACTCGGGCTGGTGAGCAGTTACACCATGGGAGGATTCATTCACCTTCTGCTGATAATTGCTCTCGTCGTGGTGGTGGTCGGGTTCCTTCAAGGGCGCAGACCCGGGTAGATTGCGGCAGGTCATAAAGCAAGCTGACGACAAGAGGAGGATTACATGAGACACGTATCCAAGATCGGGATTATGGTGTTAGCTGTGGTCGTCGTGGCCACCGCAATCATCGCGGGATGCGCAAGCGCCCCGCTACGGACAGAGGCGTCTACGTCGGGTATCCGCGCAGCCGAGGAGGCCGGGGCGGCCAAAGTACCGCAAGCTTCTCTTCATTTGCAATTAGCCAAGGAGGAACTGGACCGCGCCAAGGAGCTGTCCGCGAAAGGCGAAAAGGAGATGGCCGCGTCAATGCTTCTGCGGGCCGAAGCCGACGCTGAGATGGCTGTCGCGCTCTCCCGCGGGGATGCCGAGAAGTCGGAGGCACGGGCAGCAGTGGAGCGTGTGCGCCAACTCCTGCAAGACAACCCATAACCCAATCATGAGCCAAAAGGAGCAGATTATGAAAACGATGCAATTCTTGATCACCGTCACGCTGGTAGTGCTCTTCACCGGCTGCGCAGCCAAGGTGCCAGGTGAACTCATCAACGCTCGTGCGGCCTACCAGAGTGCGAGCGAGGGTCCGGCGGCGCAACTCGCGCCGGTGGAATTACACAATGCGTATGAGGCGCTCTCCCGGGCGGAACAGTCATTCAAGAAGGAACCCAGGTCGGATAAAACAAAAGATCTCTCTTATGTCGCCCAGCGCAAGGCTGAACTCGCGGGAGCGATTGGCGCCACGGCCGTCGACAAGGCAAAAAAGGACAAAGCGGACGCCGATTTTCAGAAGCAACAAGCCGAGCTCGTGAAGCAGGGGAAGCAGGACCTGAGCGACGCCGAGAAGCGGCAGGCGGAAACACTTGCGGCGATAGCGGCCGAACAGGCAAGCAAGGACAAAGCGGCCGTTGAGAAGCGGCAGGCGGAAACGCTGGCCGCCATGGCCGCAGAACAGGCAAACAAGGACAAAGCGAACGCCGAGCTCGTGAAGCAGGGGAAGCAGGACCTGAGCGACTCCGAGAAACGGACGGCCGTCGCGATGGCCGAACTCGCCAAGCTCGCTGCGGTCAGGGAAGAGGAGCGTGGTCTGGTCGTCACGCTTTCCGGGAGCGTCCTCTTTCGATCCAACGAGTCGAACTTGATGTCCTCCGCGCAGGTGAAGCTTGACCAGGTGGCCAAGGCGTTGATGGCGGTCCGTACGCGCAACCTCATCGTGGAGGGGCACACTGATTCCCAGGGCTCCGAGTCATACAACCAGGGGCTCTCGCAACGTCGGGCCGAAGCGGTCCGTGATTACCTTGCGCAGAAAGGCTACCCTGCCGAACGCATCCAGGCACGCGGAAAGGGCAAAGGCAGCCCGATCGCCGATAACGCTTCCCCCGAGGGGCGCGCCAATAACCGCCGCGTCGAGATCGTCATCGAACGTGAATCGCAGAAACCCAACCCGTAGGCCGGGATAGAGAATCACCTGAAATAATCCCGGATGCGCGCGTGGGCGACGGGCCTGAGCGCAAAGGAGAATAAACATGAAAGCAAAATATGCTCTGTACCTTGTTTTGACAGTTGCTTTGATCTGTATTACGTCCCCGGTATCCGCGCAGGATAAATCCGCGGACTACGTCGCGCTTAAGGCCGGGGTTTACTCGCCCAGCGAGTCATATCACCTCAGGAATTTCAACAATGGGAACGAAACAAGCCTGGACAGCAAGACCGGATTCAACGGGGAGCTTGCGGCCGGTCATTACTTTTTCCCAATGTTCGCAATGGAACTGGGGATCGGGTACTTCGAGAGCGAGGGTTCCCCTGAGGCACAGCCCGGCAAAACGAAGCTGAAGGTCGTTCCAGTGCTTGCGACCGGGAAGGTTCTTGTGCCGATCGGGACGATTTTTGAGCCGTACGGTGAGTTCGGGATCGGCGCTTACTTCACAAAATTGGAAGTAAACGGCAATCTCGGCAGTTTCAGCGGTTCGTCGAAAATCACCTACGGGCTTCATGCAGGGGTTGGAATTAACTTTAATATTACGGATACGGCCTTCCTGGGAGTGGAGGGGAGATATCTTTGGGCCAAGCCGTCATATGGCGGCCAGGACGTCAAGCTGGACGGGTTTACGGCGACAGCCGTTCTGGGCTTTCGGCTCTGAGGTCTTCCATAAAACACAAGACAGAAGACCGGGGAGCAATAATGATAAGAGCCGTTCTTCAGGCTGTTGCTGAGATGTTAAAAAACTGAATGCTGTGCAGCGGAGAGTGTGGCAACTCTCCGCGACAGCGCTCGTTAACAAAAGGAGATACATCATGAAAAAAACAGGGATATTAGTGGCAATACTTGTAGTGGTGTCGTTACTTGCTCTTTCATCATGCTTTGTTCCGGTTGGACCAGGAGGACCACGAGGACCAGGCGGACCGAGGCATGGACACCTGCCTATGCCTCCGCATCCGTAACCTGGAGTTCATTCCATTCGGAAGAATTACGATGAGCGCGTGGGCAACCGGCCTGAGCAATCGGAAAGGAGAAAAGACATGGGTCTGATACTGATCATCTTATTAGTCCTCATAGTGGTGGGCGCACTACCCACCTGGCCTCACAGCAGGAGCTGGGGATACTATCCCAGCGGCGGTCTCGGATTTGTCCTTATGATCCTGATCATCCTGTTGCTCCTTGGGCGGATCTGAAAAGATTTTAAAGTATGAGAAGACTGCTTATTCAACACGCTCTGTGCTCTCACTGGTTTTGGAGGAACGAAGAAAGCGTTAAAAGCGCTGTTAATAGAGGGCACAGAGGGGGAGGCAATTTCAAGGACGTTTATATCCCGTATCCCGGATACTCAAGAAGTCCTCTGTGGATTCTGTGGTTAGATGTTGACATTACGGTCTGAGCAGGGAAGGGGCGCCAAATGAAAACAAACACGCTGTTAGGCATCATCCTCATTGTTGTCGGGATCGTGGCCTTTGCGTATCAGGGCATTGACTTCACGACCAGAGAGAAGGTCGTCGATCTCGGTCCGGTGCACATGACGGCTGAGAGGACGAGAACGCTTCCGCTGCCTCCGATCGTGGGCGCAATTGCGCTCGTAGGCGGCATCGTGCTGCTGGCAACGGGAAGAAAAAATAACTGAGAAAGTCAAAACAGCACAATTCAGGAGGTGGCTGCCATGAAGGACAGACGGAAAGGGTACGAAGAAAAGCTCGATGCGCAGGTAAAGGAATGGAGCGCGCAGATCGAGCTGCTCAAGGCAAAGGCGGACAAGGCCAAGGCCGAGGCGAAGATCGAATACTATAAGGCCATCGACGCCCTGCAAGACAAGCAGAATGAGGCCAAGGTGAAGCTGCGGGAATTGAAGGCCGCCGGCGATGAGGCATGGGAAGACCTCAAGGCAGGCGCGGAAAAAGCCTGGGATGATGTGAAGACCGCCTACCACGACGCGAGCTCGAGGTTTAAATGAGCGGAAGCGGGAAAACGGTCGAAAGTACCTGGTCACCAAACGCGTTACTAACATAAACGGATTGAAGGGCGTCCGGAAGGAGGACCAAATGTTGTGGACAATCGCGGTGATACTGATAATTCTGTGGTTGCTGGGGATGGTGAGCAGTTACACGATGGGCGGGTTCATCCATATTTTGATCGTGATCGCCATTGTAGTGGTGTTGATACGAGTCATTCAGGGGCGAAAAGTCATATAGTCGATGGGGGCATGAGACATGGGCGAAGATCATTTATGGAAAATTCCCCGCAGCCGCCATTATTGCTGTTTGCACGGGCCGCTGCGTGATCCTGGAAAGGTCCTCTGCGCCATCGATCGCTTCACATCTCAAGGAGATCGTCCATGATAGAAACCACCATAAAAATGAAAGTGCCTGTTGAAAAACGGAAGGAAGTCCTTCAAACGGTCAGAGCGATTCTTGGGCCGATCCGTCGCGAGCGCGGCTGCGTAAGCTGCAATTGCTACGTGGATATGGAGGATGAAAGCATCTTGTACTTCGAGGAACAGTGGCAGACCAGAGATGATCTGGAAAACCATCTGCGGTCCGACCATTTCAATGTTTTGAACGGGGCAATGAGACTGCTCCGCGTGGAGCCGGACATCAGGTTCAACACCATCGCGTCCACAGCAGGGTTGGAGGCAATACAAGCGGCGCGGGCGTGAGAGCAGAAAAACGGGTTGAACGGATTGTCGGGCGGCACGATCCCGGGAATGCTGTTGATCACGAAACAGGCGCGGCTTTTTGGGACCGGGCCGGTCAGGCGTCTGATGGAGGAGAGAATCTATGGAATTGCTGGATCAATTTATAACACAAACAGGCAAGCAGCCTCCAGACTGGACCAGCGAGGATATGCAGAAATATCTGGACTATGTAAAAACGCAGGTGATAGAAGCCGCGGTGTTGAAAAGACATGATGGCTGATCAAACGATATGGGGATAAATTAATTTTACAAAAGGAGATGCACATGATGAACATGAGAAAGAGTGTCATCGCAGCGCTGGTCATGAGCGTACTGCTGGTGGGGATATCCGGTTGTCAAGAGGGCCCGCTGGAGCGCGCCGGCAAGAAAATCGACAAGACGGTGGAAAAAGGCGGAGAGCAGGTCGAAAAGGTTGGAAAGAAAATCCAGGATGACGTCAAGGGGAAATAGCCTTGTCGAAGCGCACGGATTGAAGCAGCCGGATGGAATTGTTAACGCTGATATCGTCGTCAAGACAAAAGAATTAACACCTGAGAATATCATGAACATGCCGGCGACGTTCGAACGAAACGAAACAGTGAGAATCGAGGCGTTCAGCGACGGCGTATTCGCCATTGCCATAACGCTGCTGGTTCTCGGGATCACGGTGCCGAAGGCCAACGAACTTGGCGAAGGCGTCAGCCTCGGTTCAATGTTGATAAAACTGTGGCCTCATTACCTTGCCTTCGTGACAAGCTTCATTACGATTTTTGCCAAGTGGGTAAATCATCACCGTATCTTCAGCTTTATCCAGAGAACCGATCATACCTTCCTGTACTGGAACGGCCTCCTGCTTCTGTTCATAACGATCATGCCCTTTCCGACGTCCCTGCTTGCGGAATACCTCCTGCACCCCGAAGCCACGGCTGCGGGAGCGGTCTTTGCCGGCACCTACGCCGCGACCGCATTTGCGTTCAAGGGCTTGTGGCATCACGCGTCAAAGAACGGAAGGCTTCTTGCGCAGAACGTGGACGACAGGGAAATCCGGCAGATCACCATGCAATACCGATACGCGCCGCTGATGTACCTTGCGGCGTTCGCGCTTTCCTTCGTGTCGGTCGGCCTGAGCGTGGGTTTGTGTCTGTGCCTGTCCGTGGTCTTTGCCGTCAAGGGCTGGCCAATGCTGAGATCGGCAGTGTTATCTTTTCCGTCATTCACGCGAAAGCGGTAATCCTGGATTTTCAAATCTTCAAATCACAAATGGTCGATTTGAGGAAATATATGAATGTCGGAAAGGTTGATTTATTCTCAATACGAACGTGAACAGCGATGACAGGGGTCTTGCCGAAAAGAGTTCCCTGACGATTACACCCGGTGTTCGGAGGGGTTTATCATTCGGCAACGGTAACGAGGCTCCATATTGCTCGTCTGTCGTCGAAGGGTCACGAGGCCCGTTTCGTCGTTCGGAGACGTCATTCGTCAAAAAGACGTTACCGCAAGACGTTTACCGATACGGGCATCGCTACCGAGAGACGATTGACGATCATTTATCCGATACGGGCATCGCAACCGTTATACGTTGCCGTTGATTGCGGCTAAAGGCCATGTTATGAAAAGAGGTATTTGTCCATGACTGAACAGAGTAATGCTCAATGGGGATTTCGCTTCCTTGTCATCGCGGCTGCGCTTGTGATCATCATCGCGGGCATCTATCAGGCGCAGTCGGTCCTGGTGTCGTTCCTTGTCGCTGTTTTCCTCGCGCTGCTCGGGACGCCGCCGGTGCTCTGGCTCGAACGGAAACGCATTCCCTCGGTTGTGGCGGTGCTGCTCGTGGTGGCAGGCATGATCGCCATCCTGGTGATCGTCGGTGGATTTGTAGGCACGTCCCTCAACAACTTTATCAATGCCATGCCTTCCTATCAACAACGCATACAGGAACGGGTCGCGGAACTCCAGCCGCTGCTGGCAAAGAAAGGCATCCGCGTTACGGACAAGGCACTGCTCGAGTATGTCGATCCCGGCGCGGCAATGAAGCTGTTTGTCGAGATGATCGGGGGAGCGGGCTCGGCGCTCTCGAACATCGTCCTGATCCTGCTCACCGTGACGTTCATCCTGCTTGAAGCCTCAAGTTTTCCCATCAAGCTCCGCGCTGTCCTCGGCGATCCTCAGCAGGCGTTTCCCCAGGTCACGAGGTTCGTCGATGATATCAAGCGCTATATGTTCATCAAGACGTGGATCAGCCTGACCGCGGGTGTTCTGATCGGGATATGGCTCACCATCCTCGGCGTGGATTCTCCCGTTCTCTGGGGTTTTCTGGCCTTTCTGCTCCATTATATACCCAATGTCGGCTCGATCATCGCCGCGATCCCCGCGGTCATTGTCGCCCTTGTCCAACTCGGCACCGGCACTGCCGCGCTCACCGCCGCCGGATTTGTGGCTGTTAATTTCATACTCGGCAACGTGGTCGAACCGAGGGTCATGGGGCGGAAGCTCGGCCTGTCCACGCTGGTCGTATTTATCTCGCTGGTCGTTTGGGGAAGCCTGCTTGGACTGATCGGTGTGGTCCTGTGCATACCGTTTACCATGACGCTGAAGTTCGCATGCGAGAACAATAAAAGCACACGATGGATCGCTGTTTTGCTCGCGTCCGAGGCGCCCGCGGGAAGCATTCCACCGGTGTATAAAAAAGGAACCGATCCGTCTTAAAGACGTTACCGCAAGACGGTTGCCGATACGGGCATCGTAACCGTTATCCGTTGCCGTTGGTTGCGGCCAAAGGCCGCGCTCGGGAAAGAGGTATTTGTCCATGACAGCACAGAGTAACACGCAACGGGGATTTCGCTTCCTCGTCATCGCGGCTGCGCTCGTGATCATTATCGGGGGCATCAATCAGGCGCAGTCGGTCCTGGTGTCGTTTCTGGTCGCCGTTTTTCTCGCCCTGCTCGGGACGCCGCCGGTACTCTGGCTCGAGCGGAAACGCATTCCCTCCATCGTTGCGGTCTTGATCGTGGTGACCGGCATGGTCTTCATCCTGCTGATCGTCGGCGCGATCGTCGGCGCGTCCATCAACAGTTTTTACACCGAGTTGCCTGTCTATCAGACCCGGTTACAGGAGCAAGTCTCGACATTCAAGTCGTTTTTAGCGACCAAAGGCATTCGGGGCATGGACAAGGTCCTGCTTGGATATGTCAATCCAGGGGCGGTGATGAGCCTGACCGCCCGCTTGTTCGCGGGGTTGGGTTCGGCGCTTTCGGACATTGTTTTGATCCTGCTCACCGTGGCCTTCATCCTGTTCGAGGCCTCAAGCTTTCCCGTCAAGCTCCGCGCTGTTCTCGGCGATACTCGGCAGGTATTCCCCCAGTTCACGAGGTTCGTCGGTGATATTGAACGCTACATGGCCATCAAGACGCTCATCAGCCTGGCCACGGGGATCCTGGTAGGAATCTGGCTGTCCATCCTCGGCGTGGACTTTCCCATTCTCTGGGGCTTCCTGGCATTTCTGCTCAACTATGTGCCGAATGTCGGATCCACGATCGCCGCGATCCCCGCGGTCCTTCTGGCCCTTATCCAATTAGGGCCAGGCAGCGCCCTCATGGCAACCGCGGGATATATGGCCATTAACTTCATCCTTGACAATGTGATCGAAACAAGGCTCATGGGGCGGAAGCTCGGGCTGTCCACGCTGGTTGTCTTTCTCTCGTTGATCTTTTGGGGCAGCCTGCTTGGTCCGGTCGGCATGGTCCTTTGCATACCGCTTACCATGACGCTGAAGTTCGCATGCGAGAACAATGAAAGCACACGATGGATCGCGCTCTTGCTCGGGCCTGAGGCGCCCGCTGAAGTCATTCCACCGGTGTCGAAGAAATAATGTCGGGACCGATCGCCTTTCACGCGGCGCGGTTCGCTTTCGGATGGACAAAAGAGGAGATGCTCGAATGTTTGAAGATATTGGAGAGACAGTTCGTGAACCTCTTGTGGTGCTGGATTCAGACCTGAAGGTACTTTCAGTCATGCGGGCGATGGTCATTACGACGTAAGCCGGACAAAGGAGCAGTGAACAGGACAGTGCGATGAAACGGAGCCTGGGCAAAAAGATTTTTCTGAGTGTCGGGATCGCGGTAACGCTGACCGTCTTGCTCCTCGTTGTCTTCATCTTCAGGCATTCGAAGCTGGCGATCATGGACCAGGTGGACCAGCAGAGCAGGGCACTGCTCAAGCAGGTGATGATCACCCGGGCCTGGATCGCTGACCATGGGGGAATCTATGTGAAAAGAATCCCGGGGGAGAAAGCAAATCCCGATCTTCCCGGGACCGCCGTGGTTGACGCCAGAGGCGACGCCTATTTCTTCCATACCCCCGAGTCCATTACGCGGGTCCTTTCGGGCTATGCCGAGCAGCAGGGACTCTACCGTTTTCACATCACCAGCCTGAAGCCGATGAGCCCGGTCAACGCCCCCACGCCGTTCGAAGAGAAGGCATTGCGGGAGTTCGAACAAAAGACGTTCGAGGAGAGCCGTGACGGGGTGGCCGCGGTCATCAGCGAGCAGGGGACGCAGTTCTACCAGCGTATCATACCCCTCCGGGTGGAGCGCCACTGCCTTCTTTGCCACGGGAAGCAGGGATACCGGGAAGCGGCGATCGCAAAGCTGAAGGAACTGACAGGCACACAGCTTGATCCGAAGGTGGTGGAGGCCTTTTTACGGGCCTATGAACAGGGAAAGATCCGCGAATGAACAGATCAAAATATTATCCGCAGATTACGCAGATGACGCTGATTTAAAAGACAGGATTCAGGTTCGATTTAATCTGTGAAATCTGCGTAATCTGCGGATAAAAGGGTTTTCTCTGGAGTAACACGCTTCTGGGTTCAGATGTGCCGAGGAGTTATGGAAAATGCCCATAAGGAGGAACAAATATGACGGAAAAAACACATGACAAGGAACTGGAAGCGCTGAAGGCCGATATCGCGAGCCTGCGCGAAGACATTGCCGGAATCGCCGCGGGTGTGAAGAAATACGCCGGGAAACATGCCGGACAGCCGCACGCAGCGGATCAACAGGAAGGCTCCGCCCCTGGCGAGGAAGGGCCCGGGGTATGGGAGAACCTCTTTCACAAGTTCGACTCATCAAGGATCCAGAGTGAAAAGGTCGTCAGGGACCTTGCGGCTGAAGTAGAGCAGCACCCGCTGGTGAGTATCATGGCCGCATTCGGTCTCGGCTATATAATCGCCAAATTGTGGTACCAGGAGAGGAGAACAGACAATGAAGATACTAACGACGCTTCTTGATATCGCGACATCTTTTCTGCATGTGCTGGAAGCGGAGGGGAGACTGCTGAAAAGAGCGGTAATGAACGTGGCATGGGCGCTTGCCTTTATCGGGATTGCCTCCGTGCTGGTCCTGGCCGCGACGGGTTTTTTCCTGGCGGGGATCTACCAGTACCTTGCCGCAAATCTGTCCCCTGCGGCCGCGTCGATCTTTGTGTCGTTCCCGGCCCTCGTTTTTGCGGTGATTTTCGCCGGCATCGTAAAATGGTGGACCGATGATCCGAAATGAGATGCGCGTCTGTTCGTGTATGGTATTCTGCGCGAGGCAGGCCAGAGTAGTTATAGATTGGAGATGATACGATGTTTGAGGACATTATCGAAACAGCGCGTGAACCCCTCGTGGTCCTGGATGCAGATCTGAGGGTCCTTTTGGCCAGCCGTAGTTTTTATGAATCTTTCAAGGTAACGCCGAAGGAAACGGTGGGCAATCTTATCTATGACCTCGGAAACCGTCAATGGGACATTCCCAGTCTTCGGACGCTGCTTGAGGAAATGCTTCCCCAAAACAACAAGTTCGATGACTATAAGGTTGAACATGTGTTTTCAAGCATCGGGCACAAGATCATGCTGCTCAATGCCCGCCGTATCACCCAGGCGGAAAACGGTCCTCTGCTGATCCTTCTCGCCATAGAGGACATCACTGAGAAAATGCGCCTGGAAAAAGAACTGGCGGAGCGAACACGGGACGCGAAGAAGGCGCAATCCGACGCCGAGGCCGCAACAAGGGCCAATGAAGATATCATTGAGACCGTGCGTGAACCCCTGCTGGTGCTGGATTCAGACCTGAGGGTCCACAAAGCAAATCGCAGTTTCTATGATTCATTCAAGGTAACACCGGGGGAAACGATCGGCAATCTTATCTATGACCTCGGGAACCGGCAATGGGACATTCCCAAGCTCCGGACGCTGCTTGAAGAGATCCTTCCCAAAGACAACAAGTTCGATGACTATGAGGTTGAACATGTGTTTTCAAGCATCGGGCACAAAGTAATGCTGCTCAATGCCCGCCGGATCACGCAAGAGGAGATCGGCACCCAGCTGATCCTCCTTGCAATAGAAGACGTCACTGAAAAAATGAGGCTGGAACGGGAACTGGCGGAACGAACACGGGACGCGAAGAAGGCGCAATTCGAGGCCGAAGCCGCGACCATGGCCAAGTCCGATTTCCTTGCCAACATGAGCCATGAGCTCCGGACCCCGCTTAATTCGATAATCGGTTTTTCGGAGGTCCTGGAAGACCAACTGCTCGGCTCTCTGAATGCGTCGCAGCGTGAGAACGTGATGTACATCCTCAAGGCGGGAAGGCACCTGCTCAGCCTTATCAACGATATCCTCGATCTCTCCAAGGTGGAATCAGGCAAGATGGAACTCGACGTGGAGAGCGTGCCGTTACGGGAGCTGCTTGACGCATCCCTGGTCATGCAGCGGGAGAAGGCGGCGAGGCATGGGATAACGCTGGATATTCAGATCGAACCCGATAAGGCGATCGTGATCGAGGCGGATGAAAGGAAACTCAAGCAGATACTGTTCAATCTCCTGAGCAATGCAGTGAAATTCACGCCTGAGGGGGGCTCCGTGCATGTCGCTGCGCGACTGACGAGGGACGAGGGACGAGGGACGACTGACGAGGGAGGGAAAGCGTCCATCGTCCCAGCGAGCGAAGCGAGCGGTCCTCCGTCCTCCATCGAGATTTCCGTGACAGACACCGGCATAGGGATCAAGCAGGAGGACCTCCCGAAGCTTTTCACGGAGTTTTCTCAATTGGCGTCGGTCTATGATAAAAAGTATGAGGGTACCGGGCTCGGGCTTGCGCTCACCAAAAAACTTGTTGAATTGCACGGTGGAAAGATATGGGTGGAGAGCGAGTTCGGCAAAGGGAGCCTGTTTGCCTTTGTTATTCCTGTTAGGCAGAGGAGGAAAAAGGATGACTAAGAAAATCCTTGTTATAGAAGATAATGAACAGAACCGTATCCTCATGAGACAAATACTGACGTATCACGGCTATGAGTTGCTGGAGGCGGCTGACGGGGCAGCCGGGCTGGCGATGGCCAGAGAGCACATGCCTGATCTTATACTGCTTGATCTGCAGATGCCTGTTATGGGCGGTTTTGCGGTGATACAGGAATTGCGGAAAACACCGGAACTGAGCAAGCTGAAGGTGATCGCCGTCACTTCGTTTGCCATGAAAGGCGACAGGGAAAAGGCAGTGGAAGCCGGGTTTGACGAATATGTGACAAAACCCATCGATACGCGAAAATTCGTTGAGATCGTAAAAAACTTTCTTCCGGGCGAAAACATGACGCTGAAGAAGCCAAGTGAAAAAATGACGCTGAAGATGCCGAGTGAAGACGTGACGCTGAAGAAGCCGATCATTCTTTGTGTCGACGATGAACCCGCGAACCTCAAGCTGCTTGAAAACATACTCGTTCCAAGAGGCTACGAGGTGGTAATCGCCGCAAGCGGGGAAGACGCCCTGCAGAAGATCAAGGCCCGGACGATAGACCTCGTGCTGATGGACCTTATGTTGCCGGGGATGGACGGCCTGCAGGTGTCCCGGAAGATCAAAGATAACAAAAAGTACAGGAACATACCGATAATCATGCTTACATCGCATACCGGTGTGGAGTCTTTTATAAAGTCTCTCAGCGATGAGGTGTACGCGCACCTCCAGAAGCCTTTTGAGGCGGAAGAATTGGTCAGACTCATAAGGGCCGCGCTTGGGCAATCAGAAGCAGACCCTTCTTGATGGCCGCGGCCTTTGGCCGCAGCAAATGCAAATTTCAAAATTGAGGTATGGCCGCGGGCCATAGTGTCTTATTGCCGCATTTTGACTTTTGCATCTTGCACTTTGCAATTATCAAGATTTGAAGTAACTACTCAGATTGGCCGCAAAAGACCCCCGATAACACATTTCGAGGGCAGGCTCCAAGAACTCAAAGAAAAAACCTGAAACCATGTATTTCAGTTATAATTCTCTCTGAGATCCCTGCGTTCTTTCGCGGCTGACAGATTTTGACCTGATTTGACCCGAGTAGATACGATTTGAAAAGAAATAGCATATGCGCCCATCGGAGACATTGTGAAAAGATTCACGATCACTTTTAGCGCCGTGCTGTTATTTGCCGTCACCGGCTACGCAGGTGAACCTCTCGTACAGGATGACTCCGCCCAGGCGGTCCAACCGGCTGCTACAACGGGTCAACCACAAGACGTGAATAATCCTGAAAATGCGCTGCCCACTGAGCAGCAGGCATCGTCGCAAAGCACCTATTTTGGGAAAAAAACAGACAGGCCTGTTTCCGCACACAAGGTAAATTATTTTTCACTCAATCATTGGCCCGGAAACAGCGACGCGCAGGTCAAGTTTCAGATAAGCATGAAGTTCCGGTTGCTGGAACCGAACCTGTATGTCCTTAAATATAACCTTTTCCCGGCCTACGTTGCGTATACGCAGAAGTCGCTTTGGAACGAAGGGCAGGAGTCAATGCCGTTCGAGGAAAGCAATTATAATCCGGAGATTTTTTTGGATTATCCGGTCAATGCCGCGATCATCGGCAGGTTTAAACTGCGCAACGTCATTCTCAGTCCCCTCGATCACGAATCCAACGGTCTCACCGGCATCCAGTCACGAAGCTGGAACAGGCAATATGTTCTGATAAAGTTCGGACTCGAGTCGAAGGAAAAACTGAATGTAACGAATTCCTTCCTGTCGGACAAGGCGTTATTGTATGTCAAGCTCTGGCAGGCATCGGGTTATAACGAACAGGATGCCTATCTTCGATCCATCGGCAGCAACGATACATTCCTCGACTACAGGGGGCAGGGGGAGATCGGGATAAGCGTGAGAAACTTTCTCTGGGGAGGAAGCATAAAGGACCACCAGCTGGATATAAAAACGCCGATATTCCGCGATAACCGAAAAAATTCTTATGAATTCGAATTCCGTCAGCAGCTTCCGGATATGAATTTCGCCCTTTACCTGCAGTACTGGTATGGCTACGGGGAGACCCTGATGCGATTCGATCAGTTCGGACGCAGAGGTTTTGTCGGGCTCGCTTTTTCTTATTAAAGATATGCGGAAAGAGGGGGAAATATCCTAACCCGGACAAGCCGGAATAAAAACTTCGACAGGATAACAGGATAAAATCTGATCAAACATTCCATCCTGAAAATCCTGTCAATCCGGTTATCCTGTCAAAAAAGTTTGATTTATTTCTATCCAGTTTGCGTAGAATTTTATTCTTTAGTAACAAATTTAGAGACGGGGTGAATTCCATGAATACCAATGACAAACAGCACCGGCCACTTTTACAGGGGATCGCCCGGAGGGCGATGCTTGAGAGAGGCCTGCTCCCTGACTTTTCCGCGGAAGCGCTCGCTGAGCTTGATCACATCAAGATGCCTGCAACAATGAACGATGATCCGGTTCGTGACCTGAGGGACCTCTTCTGGGCTTCCCTTGACAACGACGACTCCCGGGACCTGGACCAGCTCACGGTGGCCGAGGCGCTGCCCGGAGACAAAGTGAAGATCCTTGTTGCCGTGGCTGACGTGGACCTGCTTGTTAAGAACGGATCGGCAATTGACGATCACGCCCGCCATAATACCACCTCGGTGTATACCGCTGCCAGGATCTTCCCGATGCTTCCCGAGAAGCTATCGACCGACCTCACCTCGCTCAATTTCAATGAGGACCGGCGGGCAATTGTCGTTGAAATGGTGAGCGACGCCGCCGGGTCCCTTCAGAAGTCCGATATCTACCGGGCGAACGTCCGCAACCATGCGAAGCTGGCATATAACAGCGTTGCCGCGTGGCTGGAAGGGAGCGGACCCATTCCCGCGGCCCTTGCCGCCGTGCCGGGACTTGATGAAAATATGCGCATGCAGGACAGGGCGGCACAAGGCATGAAAAATCTCCGGCATGTTCACGGAGCTCTCAGCCTTGAAACAATCGAGGCGAGGCCGATATTTGAAGGCGATGAAATCCGCGGCCTCGAAGCGGAAAAAAAGAACCGCGCTAAGGATATTATCGAGGATTTCATGATAGCCGCGAACGGGGTGACCGCCCGGTATCTCTCGTCAAGAAAACTCTCTTCCATCCGCCGCGTGGTGCGCACTCCAAAACGATGGGAGCGGATCGTTGAGCTTGCCGGAGAACAGGGATTCACGCTTCCCCCTGCTCCGGATCCAAAGGCGCTGGAGGAGTTTCTGACAAAGGAGAAAGCGGCCGATCCCCTTCGGTTCCCCGACCTCTCCCTCGCGGTCATCAAACTTCTGGGGTCCGGTGAATATGTTGCGGAACGTCCGGGCGTCAGCGCCCCGGGTCACTTCGGTCTCGCGGTCAGGGATTATACCCATTCCACGGCCCCGAATCGCCGGTATACCGACCTCATCACGCAGCGATTATTGAAGGCCGCCATAGAAGGAACACCCTCGCCGTACAGCAATGACGAACTGGACGTCCTGGCCAGGCATTGCACGGAAGAAGAAGATGCCGTGAACAAGGTGGAGCGGCAGGTCAGAAAATCCGCCGCGGCAATGCTGCTGGAACACAGGATCGGTGAGGAGTTCGATGCCATCGTCACCGGCGCGGCGGAAAAAGGTACGTGGGCGCGGCTTCTGACGGTCCCGGTCGAAGGACGGCTGGTCCAGGGGTTCGAGGGTGTTGATGTCGGCAGCCGCATCCGCGTGCAGCTGGCATCGGTGGACGTTCAACGGGGATATATCGATCTTAAAAAGGTCGGTACCCCGGGACGGTGACGGCAACAAAATTCCCGGGTGACGGAGGGGACGGGACCCGGTTTGCCGCTCTCCAAAAAGCTGGTTGCACTGCACGGCGGGGAGCTTTTTGCGGGATCAAAGGGATTGAATAAAGGCGCCTCGATAAGGTTTACGTTGCGCATCATACAGAGAAGAGGGGTGTGCCATGAAGAAGAAAGCATTAGTTGTCGATGATAATGTAAACAGTCTGATGCTGGAAACAGACCTTTTGGAGGACGCCGGTTTCAAAATATTTGAAGCTCAAAATGCCGCCGATGGAATGGCCATTGCCAGGAGAGAAAAGCCGGACATTATCATTATGGATGTGCGGCTTCCCGATATGCGCGGTACCGAAGCCGCCATGATATTGCGTCAAGACAAGGAGACACGAGATATTCCCATTGTTTTTGTGACTGCTTCGGTCATGGCAGAGGGCCTGAAGGAGTTAGAACACATAATGAACAGCGGATTCATAGGCAAGCCGATCAATACGCGCACCTTTGCGAAGGAAGTCAGTCGATTTTTGAAGTGAGTTTTCTCACAGGGTGAAAAGTCAAGAGAGATAGAGAATGAAAGCCAGGCCAATAATATTAGTTGTCGATGACCAGCTCCAGAACATTAAACTTCTCGAAGGACTTCTTGTCAGGCAGGGGTATGAAATTATCCAGGCGGAAAGCGGTGAAGAAGCGCTGGAAAAACTTTCCAATAATCAAATCGATCTGGTCCTGCTGGACGTAAAGATGCCCGGGATGTCCGGCTTCGAAGTACTGTTGAAATTGCGGGCCGATAAAAAGATACAGCGTATCCCGGTAGTTATGATCACGGCGCATAATGAGAAAGAAGCCAGGGTAAAAGCCCTTGAATCAGGATGCGATGATTTTATCTCCAAGCCTTTTGATCACTATGAGCTTTTAGCCAGGGTAAAGTCGCTTCTCAGAATAAAGTTTCTGCATGACGAAGTACATGAATCCCGCGACTTCGCCGAGAGCGTCATCAACACCGTGCGTGAACCCCTGATCTCTCTGGATCAAGATCTCAGGGTGGTCACGGTCAGCCGTTCTTTTTACGAATTCTTCAAGGTAAAGCCGGAAGAGACCGTGGGGCAGCTTATTTATGATCTGGGCAATAAACAGTGGGATATCCCCAAGCTGCGGGATTTGCTGGAAACCATCCTTCCCCAAAAAGCAACCTTTGACAACTATGAGGTTGAACACGATTTTGCCACCATCGGCAGGCGCGTAATGCTTTTGAATGCGCGGCAGATTGAACGAGGGCAGGGGAAGGAGCGGATCATCCTCCTTGTCATTGAGGACATCACCGAGCGCAAGAAAACCGAGCAAGAGCGGGAAAAACTTATCAGCGAGCTTAAAGATGCCCTTGACAAGGTACAGCAGTTAAGCGGGATGCTGCCGATATGCGCTTCATGCAAAAAAATAAGGGACGACAAAGGGTACTGGAAGCAGATTGAATCGTATATAACCGAGCATTCCGAGGCTGTGTTCAGTCATGGCCTCTGCCCTGATTGCGGGAAAAAGGCGTATGAGGAATTAGAGAGATTTAAAAATGAAAAAAACCTGGAATAGGTGGTCAGGAGAAGTGAAAGGGGGTCCACAGTGCCGAATGATAAAATATTGATCGTAGACGATGAGGGCGCCGATTGCAGGCTGCTCACCCAGTGGCTCGGTCCGTTGGGCTATGCTATTGAACTTGCCTCAAACGGGGAAGAGGCTGTGCAGAAGTCCAGGAACAGCAGACCTGACATGATAATCATTGACAGCATGATGCCGGTCAGGGACAACCACAAGGCCCGCAGGATCTTAAAGGCGGCCCCGGAGACAAAGGATATACCGATAATCAGGGTGTTATGCCGGCAAGATCGCAAGAGCGATGGACATGCCGATGGATCGTATCGGGACGAGAATCGTTGCAAGTCCGCGGCATAAAGTTCTCTGTGGACTCTGTGGTTATATTTTGACATTACATCCAATGACGCAAGGAGAAGTCAATGAAAACGACAAAGGGTTTGTGGATCGACCGCAGGAAGGCTGTTATCGTGTCTGTTACGGACAACAAAGAGGAAATTAAAGAGATACTATCACATGTGGAAAAACAACCCGGCCGATTTGAGGGAGTACGCTCAACGACTTCCTATCCGGCTCAGCTGGTTCCGGCGGACGATTCGCAGGAGCGAGACCTTACGGGACATCTCGATAAATACTACGACGAGGTGATTTCGCATCTTCGTGATGCGGAAGCAATTCTGATCTTCGGTCCCGGCGAGGCAAAGGGTGAACTGATGAAGCGGATCGAGAGAGACAAGCTCAGCGGACGGATAGCAGGTGTTGAGACCGCTGACAAGATGACCGTCCCGCAGGTCGCGGCGAAAGTCCGGAAGTATTTTCAGAAATAGCGGGTCGGCGCAGGCAGAACTTAACCACAGAGCACACTGAGATAAAATCTTTTAAATATTTTAAGAACCCTGTGAACTCTGTTGTTAGAACCAAGATGAAGCACTGAGGAGTCTAAGGAGGACGCAGAGAGGATGTGAAGAAATACTCCCGAACTTACTAAGGTCAAATACATTTCTCTGAGTTCTCTGTGGTGGATTTTGACATTACTAATAAAATGAAGAGGGACCTTCCATGAAAGCACTGCTCATTTACCCCGAATTCCCGGATACCTTCTGGAGTTTCAGGTATGCCCTGAAGTTCATACGCAAAAAGGCGAGCAGTCCGCCCCTTGGATTGTTGACCATCGCGGCGATGCTTCCCGCGGCGTGGGAGCAAAGACTGGTCGATATGAACGTGGAACGCCTGGATGACGGGGACCTGAGCTGGGCCGACCTCGTTTTTGTGAGCGCGATGTCTGTTCAGAAAGAATCGGTACAGGGCGTGATCGCCAGATGCAAGGCAGCCGGCGTCACAACCGTCGCGGGTGGTCCTCTTTTCACGAACGCACCTGAGGCGTTCGGGACGGTGGACCATCTGGTGCTGAACGAGGCCGAAATCACCCTGCCGCGCTTTCTGGAGGACCTCCACAATGGCGTTGCCGGCCGTTTTTATACGACTGATCAGGACCAGTGGGCGGAGATACGGAAGACACCCATCCCGCTCTGGGGGCTTGTCAATATGAAGCACTATGCCTCGATCAATATCCAGTATTCCCGGGGCTGCCCCTTCAACTGCGAATTTTGCGACATTACCCTGCTCTGCGGCCGCACGCCGCGCACCAAGGACAAAGACCAGATCATCAGGGAGCTCGAGAGTGTTTACGCGTCAGGGTTCAGGGGCCAGGTCTTCTTTGTTGACGACAATTTCATCGGGAACAAGAAAAAACTGAAGGAGGAGGTCCTTCCCGCCATCATCGAATGGATGGAGCTGAGGAGGCATCCCTTCTCCTTTAATACGCAGGCATCCATAGAGCTGTCAGATCATAAAGACCTCATGGAGATGATGGTCAAGGCGGGATTCGATGTCGTTTTCGTAGGCATCGAGACCCCCCATGAGCAGAGCCTGGCGGAATGCGGCAAATTCCAGAACAAAAACCGCGATCTTCTCGCAAGCGTCAGGAATATTCAGAAGGCCGGCCTCGAGGTGCAGGGAGGATTCATCGTCGGTTTCGACAACGACCCTCTTACGATCTTCGACACCCAGATCAGGTTCATCCAGGCGAGCGGTGTCGCCACGGCCATGGTCGGCATTCTCATCGCCCTCCCGCGCACGAAGCTCTACGAGCGGCTCAAAAAGGAGGGGCGGCTGCGGGAAGAGACCTCGGGCAACAATACGGATTTCGAGACCAATTTTGTCCCGAGGATGGACTATGACCTGCTGATCAGCGGCTACAAAAAGGTCCTCGGCACCCTGTATGCGCCAAAGTACTACTATAAAAGGGTCAGGACCTTTCTGCGGGAGTATGTCCCCCACAAAGAAAAAAAGATGCCCTTTCGATTTCGGCCCAACTACCTTGCCGCATTCATCAGGTCTGTCATTGTTCTGGGGATCATCGAAAAAGAGAGGTTCCATTATTGGGGGCTCCTGTTCTGGACCCTGTTCAGCCGTCCCCGACTCTTTCCCCAGGCCGTTACCCTCTCGATCTATGGTTTTCATTTTCGAAAGGTTTTTGAGAAACGCATGGGTTGAAGAAGGATGAGAAAATTGATATTTAACCACAGAGGACACAGAGAAAATCCAAGTTAAAGCATGAACGCTGTATATTGATTTTCTAATAAAAAACTCTGTGTGCTCTGTGGTTAATTCTTGACATTACGTATCAATACTCAGGGAGGACGTATGAGCGAGATAACAGCAACGGCATACTCGGAAGAGCAGGACCAGTTCACCGACATCTGGGACGAAGGCGCTGCGAGGGACCCCGATGAACCGCGGCCGGTCGATGGCTTGAAGCAAACCGGTCGTTCCCGGCCGGGACAGAGCCGTGAGGACCTCTCGTCGTCTGATCCCGACGCGATCAAAATATATTTAAAGGAGATCAGGAAAACCCCGCTGCTCTCTTTTGCCGAGGAACAGGCCCTGGCAAAACGGATCGAAAAGGGCGACGCGGGAGCGCGCGAACACATGATCGAGGCAAACCTGCGGCTCGTGGTGTCCATCGGCAAGCGGTACATCAACAGGGGACTGCCCTTTTCCGACGTCATCGAAGAGGGAAATATCGGGTTGATCCGGGCCGTTGAAAAATTCGAGTATAAACGAGGGTTCCGGTTCAGCACCTACGCTACGTGGTGGATCAGGCAGGCCATTGATCGGGCCATCGCGAACCAGGTCCGCATCATCCGTCTGCCGGTGCATGTCGCGGAGCTAGCCCATGTGTATGTCCGAACCGTGCGAACGCTGACCCGGCAGCTGCATCGCGAGCCCTCTTCCGAGGAAGCCGCAAAAAAAATGCGCATCACCGTCCCGCGGTTACGGGCGGTCTCACAGGTGATCCGCGAGACCTGGTCACTCGACATGCTGATCAACGCCGACGGGGAGGAAACGCTCCAGGATGTGCTGCGCGACGAGAGCATACCGGACCCGTCAACAACGATCGACGATCACCTCCGGCAGGAGCGTATCAACACCTGGATCTCCGGACTCGCGGCAACGGAACGCAGTATCATCGAATTCCGATATGGCCTGAATAAGCGGAATCCCCAGACCCTGGACAGCATCGGTCGTCAGTTGGGGATCACCCGTGAGCGGGTGAGGCAGATCGAGAGCCAGGCCATCCTCAAGCTGCGGAACCTGGTGAGGAGCGGGAAAATAGAATTGAGCGATGTGCTGTAAGGACGGCATCACCCTCCGCTTGATACCATTCCTGCGCGGCGGTTTAATCCCGCGAGGCAAAGGGTGAGCTGACAACACGGATCGAGAGGCATACATGACCGATAGTACTCAAAGGGGGGCGGGGAGAACAATGAATGCGACGAAGAAACAGTGCCGGTTAAAAAGAATGAGGCGTCCGGTTGCCATGTGGTTGCTCGCCCTCGGACTCCTGCTCCTTCCCGGCATAATCAGAGCGGAAGAACAGACAGGCGTCTCCAGCCCGCCGCGAATCGAGGCATTGCAGCCGGGAGAAATACTGACCTACGATATCAGCTGGTCCAAGATCGTAACGGCAGGTACCGCGGTCATGGAGATCAAAGAGAAAACACTGCTGGATGGGAAACAGGCGCTCAGTTTCATCGCGACGACACACTCGGCGGGTCTGGTGGACAAGTTCTACCCGGTGAACGACAAACTGGAGAGCGTCTTTGACCCGGTGGTCATGCAAAGCATCACGTTCAGCCTCAACGAAAGCCACGGCAAGAAAAAGAGACGCCGTGAACTTGTCTTCGACCAGGCGCATAAAACAGTTCTCAGCACCGTGAACGACAACCCGCCGGAGACGCTCACGATCGAGGCCCAGACACAGGACGCCTTGTCGTCGCTCTACTATCTCCGGACCCGCGATGACTTCATCGTCGGCAAGGCAATCATCATACAAGTTCATGACAGCGGCAAGAACTGGGCTGTTGAGGTCCAGACCCTGGGCAGGGAGAAGGTGAAGACGCCGGCCGGGGAGTTCGCCACGATCAAGGTCAGGACCTTTCCCAAGTACGAGGGCGTTTTCATGAACAAGGGAGAAATCTTTATCTGGCTCACCGACGACAAACGGAAGACCCCGGTCCTGATGAAGAGCACGATCGCCATCGGGTCCATCGTGTCCACCCTGACGAAGAGGGAACCGGGTAAGGACGCAAAATGACAGGAGTAAAGAAGTGAGATGAAAACGTTCTTCCCGGCAGCTATGCTATTGTTCTTCAACCAAAGGCAGCGATATCGAAAAGGTCACTACTATGAAAATGCTCAAATTGTTCTTGTCTTTAATGGTCATCATTGCATTGGTTTTTGTATGCCGGCAAATTATTGCAAATGCGATCTCCAACCAGGAGAACAAAAACGATTATGCCGAACTTAACCACGTCAAATACGGCATGTTCAGTGTTAACGAATGGAAACGACAAATTACCGTAATTCTTGCCGAGGAGATCGAAAAGTTGTATTTGTCGCGAACGAATGAGCGGATGATCAGAAAACATGTCGAAGTTCAGTTGAATGCGCTTATTGATAACGTCGACCGGAAAATCAGGGAAGAGAACGCAAACACAGTGGGGGGGTGGATCTCACAATCCTTTATAAATATTTTTATCAGTCTGGAAGATATTAAAAAAGGGATCCCTGAATATGCGGATGCCCTTATTCGAGAGATGAAGAAATCGAAAACAAGGGGTCAGATTAAGGCCATGTTGAACGCACAGCTTAAACAATATTTGAACCAAACCTTTGATACACGGGATACCGCTCACCTGAACAGCATCCTTCTCAGGACTGATTCCAAGGATATCGCAAGTGCGAGGATCAAGCTCGATAAGACAATTTCGGTTGAGAATGGCCTGATCTTGAAGGAGGCCATCCTGATGATCGTTCTGTCGGTCATCCTTTTCGCTTTGTCCGGTTTCAGCAGGCAACCCCTGGCCCCCTCCCAATATATACTCCTCGTTCTGTCCCTTATCATGCTGCTGATAGCCGGCGTAACCACGCCCATGATCGATATGGAAGCAAAGATCACAGAGATGAGTTTTGTTTTGATGGGGCACCCCGTCCATTTTGAGAACCAGGTGTTGTATTTCCAAAGCAAAAGCATTCTGGATGTATTTTGGATCATGATCACGCATAAAGACATTCAGATGAAATTAGTCGGGGTCTTGCTGATCACCTTCAGCATTGTCTTCCCCCTGTTAAAAATACTATCATCACTGGGATATTACTACAATTATCACCGTGCAAAGGAGAACCCGGTGGTCAGGTTTTTTGTCTTAAAATCCGGGAAATGGTCCATGGCCGATGTCATGGTGATCGCAATATTTATGGCCTATATCGGATTTAACGGGATCATTACCAGCCAGTTCGGCCAATTAAGCAAAGTAAGCCAGGAACTGGTGATCTTAACGACGAATGGCACTTCCCTTCAGCCGGGATACTTTCTGTTCCTGACCTACACCCTGTTGGCGTTAATTTTGTCAGGATTCCTGACCAGAAAATCTCAGGCATCCGAGGTCAAAAATCCGTAGCGCGGTTAGAAGGCCGCAACCAACGGAAAAGATCGTCAGTCGGCAGCGATGCCCGCATCGGTAAACGTCTTACGGTAACGTATCTAATGTGAATGACGTCTCCGAACGACGAAACGGGCCTCGTGACCGTAGCCGAACAACAAAAGACGTTCAAAAAGGTCTGACGGCCGGCGTCGGAATGTCATAAAAAATCAGCCCGGGAGGAAAAACATGACCCCTGATCTCAAGAAAGAACAGAAAGCATCCAGAGAGAGGCCGCGATACCGGTATTCGCTTGCGGCAAAAGGTTTTTTTCTGTCGATGGACCTGATCACCGGAAAAAAGACAACGCTTCCCAAGGTCAAGCTCATAGAGATACTGGCCAGCATTCCCTACCGCTCCTGGGAAACCCGCCAGTATGCACGCATGACGCGACGATACCGCGACCGGGCATTGGTGCACGAGGCAGGCAGAATTATGATGTGGTCCCGCGAAGCCCAGGATAATGAGTATTGGCACCTGCTGGTTGCCAACGAGAAGATGAAAGAGGACGGGATCAAGGACCCGTGGTATCTGTATACTCCCATCCCCCTTCTCATGGCCGGCTTCTATGCCGTATTAACGCGCTTGATGGCATTGATCAGCATTCGCAGGGCGTTCCTGTTCAACGCGGAATTCGAGGACCATGCCGAACATGTGTACGCGCAATTTGTTGAAGAACATCCGGAGTGGGAACAACAACCGGTCAATAATGAACAGGTGAAAGAACGCGGAGCGCTGTTGACCTGGGCGGATGTGTTCAGACGCATCGGTCTGGATGAACGTGACCATATGAACATGAGTTTTATATTCTGTGATAAGCCGGTGCAGGTTGTCGAATATGACGGAATGCCGGAGAAACCGGGCCTGATCCATGCAGGGCGCTAATGCAAACGCAATAATTGTTGTTATATCATTTGTAGGGCAACCCTTCAGGGTTGCGGCTTTTCGGTGTCAGCAAGGCTGAAGCTTTGCCCTACAAAGACATTCAATTAAAACTGCCCCGAAAGGGCCATGTCTGCCGGGCGGAGTCCCGGCCGACACGGAGGCAGTTATGAATCAAATTACTGAAGTGCAGGCTGAGTGCATCCGTGATGAATATTATTGGATTTGAGGTTCCGGCTTGTCCGGGTTAGGCTGACTTTTGAATGAAATTGCCGGATAAGCGATGAGAAAGAAGAACATGACCATAACAAGGAACAGGCACGAGAAAATAAATCTGTCCACTTTTTTATTTCATCCCAGGCAGATCTGGGTCCTGATCAGGAAATCCGCAGGGGCGTGGGTGGACGATTACGCCCCGAGCATGGGCGCCGCGCTTGCCTACTATACGTTGTTCGCGATTGCCCCGTTGCTCATAATCGCCATCGCGGCGGCCGGCCTTGTTTTTGGCCGGGAAGCAGCCCGCGGAGAGATCGTCTCGCAGATACAAGGCCTTATTGGACGGGAAGGCGCAATCGCGGTGCAGGGTCTGCTGAAAAGCACTCATGAGCCGGCTCAGAATCTCTTTGCGACGGTGGTCAGCATCATTACGCTGATCATTGGGGCAACGACGGTGTTCGCTGAATTGCAAAGCGACCTTGACCGCATCTGGCGTGTTCCCGCCCCCGCGAAAGAGAACGGCATATGGATTCTGCTGCGCACGCACTTGCTTTCTTTCGGCCTGGTGCTGGGACTGGGATTTCTTCTGCTGGTCTCGCTCCTGGTCAGTGCCTCGATCGCCGCGTTCGGCAAATGGAGCAGCGGGTTTTTCGAAGGCTGGGAAGCGCTTCTTTTTTCGCTTAATTTCATCATCTCTTTCGTTATTACGATGTTACTCTTTGCGATGATCTACAAATTTATGCCGCGGGCGAGAATCGCCTGGCGGGACGTGTGGATCGGCGCGGCAGTAACCGCGTTCTTGTTCGAGATCGGCAAATTTCTCATCGGCCTTTATCTGGGCAAAACCAGCGTGGCGTCCGGCTTCGGCGCCGCAGGTTCGCTGGTTGTTCTGCTGGTGTGGGTCTATTTCTCGGCGCAGATCTTCCTGCTCGGAGCGGAGTTTACCTGGGTATACTCGCACGAGTATGGTTCGAAAGCGGATCAAACCGGGCAGAAATCGGTTTTGGCGGTGCCCAGTCGTTCGGACGGAGCCGCTGCCGCAGCGGATGTCGAAGTAAGCCGAGGGAGGAAGAAAAGAGTCACAAATACGGAGGAAATATGAAGGCCTTGATTATAAGCGCGGACAATTTTGAGGACTCTGAGCTGCTGGTCCCCTACTACCGGCTGAAGGAGGCGGGAGTCGACGTGGCAATGGTCTCCCTGTACCGCGGGGCCATCAAGGGCAAGCACGGCTACGAAGTGGCCGTGGACAAGACCCTTGACGAGGTCAATCCTGACGACTATGGAATCCTGATCCTGCCCGGGGGGGCGGCGCCGGCGTTGGTGAGAAAAGCGCCGGAGGCGCTGGAGATCGCCCGGAGCTTTTTTGCCCGCAGCAAACCGGTCGCCGCCATCTGCCATGGGCCGCAGATCCTGATCAGCGCCGGTCTTCTGCAGGGGCGACGCGCCACCTGCTACAAATCGGTGGCTGATGAACTGAAAAAAGCCGGGGCGCTCTATGAGGACCGGGAGGTGGTTGTTGACGCCAATCTGATCACGTCCCGGGAGCCGGGAGATCTCCCTGCGTTCATGCGCGAGGTCATGAAACAGATCCGGCTTTAGCTTGCCGTTTTGCGATAAAAGGAGAGAACCAATGAACACGATCACGACAAAAGACGGTACACAGATCTATTACAAGGACTGGGGCAGCGGACAGCCAGTGGTCTTCAGCCATGGCTGGCCCCTGAGCGCGGACGCCTGGGAAGACCAGATGGTGTTTCTGGCCGCCCGCGGATACCGCTGCATCGCCCATGACCGGCGCGGCCATGGCCGGTCAGGACAGCCCTGGAACGGCAACGACATGGACACCTACGCCGCCGACCTCGCGGCGCTCGTGGAAAAGCTCGACCTGAAGAAGGCGATCCATGTCGGGCACTCCACGGGCGGCGGCGAAGTGGCCCGCTATATCGGCCGCCACGGAACCAAACGAGTGGCCAAAGCCGTGCTGATCGGCTCGGTGACGCCGCTGATGCTGAAGACGGCCGCCAATCCCGGGGGCTTGCCGATCGACGGGTTCGACAAGATCCGCGCAGGCGTGCTTGCCGACCGCTCGCAATTCTTCAAGGACCTCACCATGCCGTTCTACGGCGCCAACAGGCCGAACGCCAAGGTCTCGCAAGGGCTGCGGGATGCGTTCTGGCTGCAGGGGATGCAGGCCGGATTCAAAGCCGTCATCGATTGCATCAAGGCCTTTTCCGAGACGGACTTCACGGAAGACCTCGGGAAGTTCGACGTCCCGACACTCATCATGCACGGCGACGACGACCAGATCGTCCCGATCGCCGCCTCGGCCATGCTCTCGTCCAAGCTCGTGAAAGGCTCCACGCTGAAAGTTTATCCGGGTTTGCCGCACGGCATGTGTTCCACTCATAAGGACCGGATCAACGTTGATCTGCTCGCATTCATCAAGGCCTGACAGCGAAGCGGAGGGATTGTCAATGACATCGAAGAGTGTTGCACAAGACTTTCCTGTTGTTTGCGTGGGCGGTTCGGCCGGCAGCCTCGACGCCTATACCCGGTTACTAAAACATCTGCCGGCCGATATGGGCGTTGCCATCGTCATCGTGAATCACCTGAGGACCGTAGCCACCCTGCTCCACGAGATCCTCCCGCGCTTCACAACAATGCCGGTCGAGCTGATCACGGAAAGATTGCTCATCGAGCCCAACCATGTATTCATCATCCCGGAACAGCGTGATCTGCATGTTCTTGATGGAGAGTTCCGTCTCAAGCCGTTATCAAAGCCGAGGGGATGGCCCGACGTGATCACGATTTTTCTGCGCTCCCTGACTCAGCACTGGGACGGCAAACTTGTCGCGGTCATTGTCTCCGGCTATGATGGTGACGGGGCGGCGGCGATGTGCGGCATACAGCAGGTGGGGGGCATCACCATCGCGCAAAAGCCCGACACAGCCGGGCAGCCGGATATGCCTGAAAGCGCAATAGAAAGCGGGTGTATAGATTTTGTTCTTTCACCTGAGAATATCGCCCGGGAAATTGTAAAAATTGCGCGCGCTGAGTGAAGGGGACCGCCGGGTCGGAGTATCAGGGGACTGCTGATCGCGACGCGGGAAATACAGGATTTGTAATGATGACCCATGGTTGATGCGGGACCGGTGCGAATGCTCGCGGAACTTCTGCCGTCGCGGCAAAAATCTCATAGGGCAGGTATAATAATATAAGAATAGGCCTGTTTCCGAAGTGCTCACGGGTAGGGCGCTGGGTCGATTCGTTCGGCATGAAAGGAACCGGGCACAATGTGTTTTTCAGCAACAGCAAGTTTTACAGCAGGAGTTTCATTGTCCATACTCGGTGTGGCAACACTGAAAAAGACGGAACGAAAGGCAGAGATACCGTTTGCGATGATCCCGCTTTTGTTCGGGATTCAGCAAATCATAGAGGGAATGCTCTGGCTGTCATTTCGGTTTGAGGCCCCGCTGCTCAAGGAGACCACGACGTACGTGTTTACGTTGTTTTCGCACGTACTGTGGCCGATATTTGTGCCATTCTCGATCGGCCTGCTGGAAACCACAGCCTGGCGCAAAAAGGTGATAGGGGCATTCCTGATCACGGGGATCGCGGTCGGCCTGTACCTCCTTTACTCTATCGTCAAATATCCTGTTGTTTCCGAAGTTAATTGTCACATCGTGTATGCGTTACCCCATTTTCATAAAATTCAAGTGATGGCGCTCTACCTTGCGGCAACCTGCGCTGGTTGCTTCTTTTCGAGTCACACGATGATCAAAATCTTTGGCGTTCTGGCGTTGCTGCTTTTTATGGCGGCTTACTGGTTCGCCACCGTCGCCTTTTTTTCCGTGTGGTGCTTTTTTGCCGCGATACTGAGCGCGGTCATTTATCTGCATTTCAAATTTGGAAATGAGCGTACGCCGGAATTGATGACTTACCGCGCGTGATTCATCCCAACGCGGAGTCCGGGTATGGTTTTTTTGATTATTTCCGGAGAAAATCCGGACAGTGCATATCAGCGGAAGGATTTTAAAATTGAAGATGAGAGACGGGTAATTGTTATGTCACACGGGAAACGACATCGCCGTAATTTGTATCAAGCTATCTTCCCCGCGAGCTTGTCCCGCTTTATTCCGGGAAATCAGGTCACCCTGATACAGAACGGAGAAGCCTATTTCCCCGCCATCGAAGCGGCGTTCGATCGGGCAAGGCATGAAATAATTCTTGAAACGTATATTTACGAAAATGACGCCACCGGACAACGGATTGCGGACGCGCTGAAGCGGGCTGCCCTGCGCGGCGTAAGCGTCACTGTGCTGATCGACGGCTACGGGTCCAAGGATCTGCCGCGGAGCATGCTGGACCGCTTGCGGGCGGACGGGGTAAAGGCGCTAATCTATCGGGCCAAGATATCTCCCTGGACATTTCGGCGCGTGCGCCTGCGCCGAATGCACCGGAAAATCGTGGTTGTGGACCGTGAGATCGCCTTTGTCGGGGGGGTCAACATTATTGATGACAGGGAAACGACAAGCGATATGCCCCCTCGCTATGACTATGCGGTTGCCGTGGAGGGTCCACTGGTGGATGTGATCCGCCTTTCCGCCCAGCGCCTGTGGTCAATTGCGGCGTGGAGTTATTTTCGCAAAGGGACGGTCCGGGGCGGGGCACTGCCTGTTTCAACTTCCGCCGGGGGGAATATGAGCGCGGCATTCCTGGTACGGGACAATTTCCGCCATCGCCGGGACATTGAAACGGCGTATATGCGGGCGCTCGAACAGGCTGAGTCCGAGATCATTCTTGCCCATGCATACTTTTTACCGGGGCTTAATTTTCGTCATGCGCTTATCAATGCGGCCGGGCGCGGCGTACGGGTGGTTTTGCTGCTGCAGGGGAGGGTGGAATATCGTCTCCAGCATTATGCCTCGCGGGCGCTCTACGGCACTTTCCTGGATGCGGGAATCGAAATTTACGAATACCGCAGGAGCTTCCTGCACGCCAAAGTGGCGGTAATCGACGGCCATTGGGCGACGGTGGGGTCTTCGAATATCGATCCGTTCAGCCTGCTGCTTTCACGCGAAGCGAATATTGCCGTTGACGACAAAGAATTCGGCATGACCCTGGCGCAAAGCCTGAAACAGACCATGGAGACCGATAGCCTGCGGATCTTAAGGGACAACTGGAAACAGCAGCCCGCTTATTTCCGGTTCATGAGCTGGCTCAGTTATGGTTTGCTGCGATTGATGATGGGAATCAGCGGATATGCCCGTGAAAATAGCCGGACCAAGAGCGAATGAACGGTTGCGCCTGAGGAATAATACATAATCGCGCTTCTCGTTATTTTGGTGTCGTGTTTAAGATGAAACGAAAGTAGAAATGGAGCACACCCGGGATGTCGATGACAGACATGCAGAAAATGAACGATACTGAGCCGGCATAAGGGTATGAGCGCTTATCTTCAGACAGGGCAGATCACCTGCCACGATGCGACGGGCCGAATGATCGATTGCATTGGAATTGGAAGCGGACAGGACGCGGACTTCAGAAGCGGCCTGTCCTGGCCTGCGCCGCGATTCGAGGTCCAGGACGATGCGGTTCTCGATCAACTTACGGGGCTCGTTTGGACAAGAAACGCTAATATTGCTGAATTCCCTCTGACCTGGCAGGAAGCCCTTGATCACATCGCAAGGATGAATCGTGACAAGGTATATGGTTCTGCGGACTGGCGTCTTCCCAACCGTCGTGAACTCCGAAGCCTCATGAGCCATCAGACCAGGCAACCCGCTTTGCCGGAGGGGCATCCCTTTGTCAACGTATTCAGCGGATGGTACTGGACGTCCACGACCGCGGCGATCAACACTGCCTATGCGTGGTATATCCATATGGAGGGCGCGCGAATGTTTTATGGCCGGAAGGAGCAGTTCTTCCTGCTCTGGCCTGTTCGAGGAATGGGGGACATCATTCTCCCTGCTACCGGCCAAACCCGGTGTTACGACGCAAAGGGACAACTTATCTCCTGCGCAGGATCGGGACAGGACGGCGAATTCCGATCAGGGGTGCGATGGCCCGAACCCCGCTTTGAGGAGGCAGGGAGCATGGTCGTAGACCGGCTCACGAACCTCTGCTGGCTCTCATCAGCCGACCTCTTCGGAAGGCCGTCGACATGGGAGGAAGCGCTCAAAGCAGTGGCAGATCTCAACCAACAGCAAGGAAAGGCCTATTCATGGCGCCTGCCGAACATCAATGAACTGGAATCGCTCGTGGATTGCAGCGTGCACAGCCCGGCGCTTCCTTATGGACATCCCTTCAGGGATGTCAGGGAAGGATACTGGTCTTCAACGACGAGCATGTTCGAACCCGACTGGGCGTGGGCGCTCTATCTCACCAAAGGCGCGGTCGGCGTTGGACAGAAAAAGGGTGCGCATTTCTCCGTGTGGGCGGTGTGCGATCTGCCTTCGGAGGAATGATGACAGGGAAGTTCAGAATGAATTTAAAGCAAATTGGAGAGCTTTGCCGGGTTTTTCTTATGATCTTCATTAGCGCATTCATGGTGAATTTTATCTGGGAATCATTCCATGCCGTATACCTTTATGAAGCTCATGATTTTAATGCAAAGAAATATGTGGCCATGGTCGGTTATGTTTCACTTATCGACGGATTCCTTATCCTGGGGATTTACCTTTTAGTGGCTGCTGTGTGGAGGGATGCGGCTTGGATTCGGGAGATGAACGGGAAGCAGATATACACTGTTTTGCTTGCAGGGTTTCTGCTGGCTGCTGCCATAGAGTATCAAAAAGTTTTTGTGACGAGGGCATGGAGCTATAACCGGCTCATGCCGACGTTCTTCGGGTTGGGGCTGTCGCCCCTGCTTCAATTAAGCATGACAGGGTTATGGGCATTCTGGGTATCGGGACGGGTGCTGTATCAAAGAGAGAAGCCGGAAGGGAAATGAATGATGAATTAAGAGAACGGTTTTGTGCGAAGGGTTGTATCGGTGGCGCAAGTAAAAATTTTAAGGCGAAGGAGAAATACAATGAAAAAGATATTGGCAATAAGTTTGGTGGTTCTGATGGCGGCCGCAACCCAGGGCTATGCCCAGACGGACGGCGGTATGAAGGGTGAGCAGAAGGATGAGATGAAGCAGATGATGGAGAAATGCCAGCCGATGATGAAGCAAATGATGGGCAACGGCATGATGAAAAAGATGATGGATGAAAAGAAGGACATGATGCAGATGATGATGGACATGATGACCATGCAGGAAACAATGATGAAGGGGCCGAGCAGTGCCGAGAAAAAGCGGATGATGAAGGACATGTCACAGATGAAAGAAAAAATGCAGAAGATGATGTCGATGCCTATGGATATGCCGGGGATGGATGATTCGCAATCGAAACTTGTGTGTGCCGAGCAGTGGCTCAAAAAAGCAATAGACCTTCACGAGGTGCACATGAAAGACCCCAAGACAGCAACCGAGGCGTCCCAGATGGAGATGATGGATCAGATGAAAAAGGCATATGGATGTATTGCAGGAACGGGTCCTGATATGAGCGGGCCACAGTCGAAAGAAGTTACGGGCAAAGAACCGAAAAAAGCGGAGCCCTCCAAGACTGATCCGCATAAACATTAGAAAAGGAAGACCAGCATGGGCATTGATGCCGGGTCTCCGGGAAAAGATCAATGACTATTTTGAAGGACTGATGTCTCTCGCACGGGAGGAATAGATGAAGGCAACAGACCCTGTCTGCGGAATGATCATTGAAGAAAAGGACGCGGCGGCTACGTTCGCCTACCAGGGAAAGACATATCATTTCTGCTCGACGTCGTGCAAGGAAAAGTTCGAGAAGGACCCTGATGCCTACGCGGGAGGAAGAGCGGCCGGTACCGCGGAACAGGGTGCGGTGAAGATGACCGCGCCGCGTCCCGGCGAGAGGAAGCATGCGCCGGGTTCCTGTCCCACGTGCCGCAAGCCGCTGCTCCCCGAAGATCCGCATGCGCATTCCGCCAAAGCCGAGTGGACCTGTCCCATGCACCCGGAGATCGTGCGCGACGCCCCCGGAAGCTGCCCCATCTGCGGAATGGCGCTCGAACCCCGCACCATTTCCGCAGAAGAGCAGGAAAACCCCGAGCTCATCGACATGACCAGACGATTCAAGATCAGCACTGTTCTTACGATCCCGCTGGTCTATATCGCCATGGGCGGTTTCATCTCCGCGATCTCACCAGAGAAGTTTATTCCCATGGAGATGATGAAATGGCTGGAGCTGATCCTGGCAACCCCTGTTGTGCTCTGGGGCGGCTGGCCGTTCTTCGTGCGCGGGTGGAAGTCGATCATAACCTGGAACCCCAACATGTTCACCCTGATTGGCCTCGGCGTGGCCATCGCATATATCTACAGCCTCGTTGCAGCGCTTCTGCCGGACATATTCCCAACTGCTTTCCGCGGCGCTCATGGAGAAGTGGGGACCTATTTTGAGGCAGCCGCTGTTATCGTGACCCTCGTTCTGCTGGGGCAGGTGCTGGAACTCCGGGCCCGGGGCAAGACGGGAGCTGCTATCAAGGCCCTGCTCGGGCTTGCTCCGAAGACCGCGCGTCGCGTAAAAAGCGGAACGGAGGAGGATGTCCCGCTGGATCAGGTGCATGCCGGAGACCTCCTGCGTGTGCGGCCCGGTGAAAAGGTCCCCGTGGATGGCAGCGTGGTAGAGGGATCAAGCAGCGTGGACGAATCCATGATCACCGGCGAACCGATCCCCGTGGAAAAACATGCAGGCGACCGCGTGGTCGGCGCCACGGTGAACGGGACAGGCTCGCTGATCATGAAGGCCGAGAAAGTGGGCTCGGAGACCCTTTTGGCGCAGATCGTGCACATGGTGGGCGAGGCCCAGCGGAGCCGCGCGCCGATTCAGAAGCTTGCTGACATCATCGCGGGATGGTTCGTCCAGATAGTGGTCTCGATCGCGGTTATAACCTTTATCGTCTGGGCCTGGTTCGGGCCCGAGCCCCGCTTTGTCTATGCTCTCGTGAATGCCGTCGCGGTGCTGATCATCGCCTGCCCCTGCGCCCTGGGGCTCGCGACGCCCGTATCCATCATGGTCGCCATGGGCAAGGGCGCCGGCGGCGGCGTGCTGTTCAAGAACGCCGAAGCCATCGAACTGATGAGAAAAGTGGACACCCTCGTGGTGGACAAGACCGGAACGCTCACCTTGGGAAAGCCGAAATTGAATGCCGTGGTGGCGAATGAGGGATACGACGAGAAGTCGATACTTCTGTACGCCGCGAGTATCGAGCGCGGGAGCGAGCACCCCCTAGCAGCAGCCATCGTGGCCGGAGCTGAGGGAAAAGGCGTCAGCCCGAAGAATGCCGAGGGCTTTCAATCCAAGACCGGAAAAGGCGTCGTCGGCAAGGTTGACGGTCACGAAGTTGCGCTCGGCAATCGTGCGCTTCTCGATGAGTTGCGGATCGATTCCGGCGGATTATCCATAAAAGCCGAGGAGATGCGGAAGGACGGCCAGACCGTGATGTTCGTTGTCGTGGACGGAAAAGCGGCGGGGCTGCTGGGCGTGGCTGATCCGATAAAGGAAACAACGCTCGAAGCAATTAAAGCTCTTCATGACGACGGCATCCGTGTCGTGATGCTCACGGGTGACAACAAGACCACTGCCGAGACAGTGGCGAAGAAACTGGGCATAGACGACGTGGTCGCGGAAGTCCTTCCGGACCAAAAGGCCGCAGCCGTGAAGCGTCTTCAGAGCGAAGGCCGTTTCGTTGCCATGGCAGGCGACGGCATCAACGATGCTCCTGCCCTTGCCCAGGCCCAGGTCGGCATTGCCATGGGGACCGGCACCGACGTGGCCATGCAGAGCGCAGGAGTGACGCTGGTGAAAGGCGATCTCAGAGGCATTCTCCGTGCGCGGCTCTTGAGCAGGGCCACGATGAAGAACATCAAGCAGAACCTTTTCTTTGCCTTCGTGTACAATGCCCTCGGCATTCCCATCGCCGCAGGCGTGTTGTACCCGTTCTTCGGCATTCTGCTCAGTCCTATTTTTGCCGCAGCCGCGATGAGTTTTAGCTCCGTGTCGGTGATAGGAAACGCACTGAGGCTGAGGAGGGTGAAGATATGAGAAGGACCGCACTCCTGATTATTATAATGCTCATTCCTCTTGATGGGTTTGCTCAAGAAGAACACCACAAACAACAGCATAGGCACACGGAATACGCAATGATAAAAAATCCCATTGCAAAGACTGAAACGTCTATCGTCCAGGGCAGAAAGCTCTATGAGAAGAATTGCATAGCCTGTCATGGAGAAGCCGGAAAAGGGGGCATAGGCCCTGGCCTGTCAGTCCCGGCTCGGATTCACGGCAGCACTGACGGCGAGATGTTCCATGTAATTACCGACGGCGTCGCGGGAACAGCCATGAGAGGCTTTGGAAAGGAACTGTCTGACGAGATGCGATGGCATCTCGTTAATTACGTTACAAGTTTGCAAAAAAAGAAATGAAAAGAGTAATGCAGGAAGAAAAGCGCTATACTAAGTGCATGTTTTCACACTAAAAAGGAGGAAGCAATCATGAAAAAGATTCTGGCAGTGGCTGCGATGGTAATTGGTTTTGCAACAGCAACGGCATTTGCGCAGATGGGCGGAGGAGGAATGGGAAGCGGCCAGGGGCAGCAAGGTCAGCAGGGGCAGGGCATGATGGGCTCCCAGCAGTCCTCGCAGATGATGAGCAATCAAATGATGAATCAGCAGATGATGCGCGACATGTCGGGCATGATGAGCCGAATGAACGACATGATGGAGAAGATGTCCGGGACCATGGAGCAGAAACAGGGCATGGACCATTCCAAAATGCAGGACATGTCGAAGGTGATGAATGATATGTCCGCAACCATGAAAGAGATGTCCGAACAGATGGGCAAGGGAACCATGGACCCCGCCATGATGAAAACAATGCAGGAGCGGATGAAGACCATGAACCAGATGATAGACGGCATGCAGAAGGGGAGTAAATAACATGAAGCAAGGCGTGAATAACAGCTTTATTATGGGCGCAGCAAATACGAGCTTTCAAAAAATGGAATGGAATATGAGCCCCGGTCTCCGCTACTTTCTCTACTTGGCTGTTCACGTCCTGCTTATAGTTTTGTTAAGCGCATTTGCGGTCCCGTCGGCTGCTTCGGCTGATACGGGCCGCGGTTATCTCGACCTTGGCGGCGGTTACAAAACGGGCGATTTCGGCACCCCGACGACATCCAGTTTGTATTATCTCTCCTCGACCATCGGGTATGTCGCGCCGAGATACGATGTCAGCGTTACCGTGCCGTATCTGTCGCTCACGAACAAGGCCAGCGGACAAAGCCTGAGCGAGAGCGGCATAGGGGACGTCATTCTGCGCGGCGGAGCGGTGTTCATTCCTGAAGGTTCCATTGGTTTCTCTCTCAATGGGACGATGGCTCTTAAACTGCCGACTGCCGACGATACCAAGGGTCTGGGTACTGGAGAAACCGATTACGGCGCTTTCCTCGGTATGCATCAACGGATAGAGAACTTCAAGCTTTCGCTCACGGGCGGGTACATAAAAATCGGAGACCCCGCTGCTATCAACTACAATGACATCTATCTTTATGGGGTCGGAATATCGAGAATCTTCGGCAGAACGAACATCGCAGCCTCCTTTGAGGGTCGAAGGGCAATGGTCCCCGGAGCAGAAAATCCCCAAGAGGTCAGTGTCGGTTTTTTTCATGTCCTGAGCGTCGATTACGCCATCAGGGGCAGCGCCTTCAAGGGCCTGAACAACGGCGGTCCGGACTTCGGAATGGATTTCGGCATCGTAAGATGGTTTTAGTTTAAATCTCCTCAGCCTACTCCCGAAGGAGAAATACAATGAAAAAGATAGTGACAATAAGCCTGGTGGTTCTGATGTTGGCCGCAACCTACGGGTTTGCCCAGACGGACAGCGGCATGAAGGGTGAGCAGAAGGATGAGATGAAGCAGATGATGGAGAAATGCCAGCCGATGATGAAACAAATGATGGATGAAAAGAAGGAAATGATGCAGATGATGATGGACATGATGACCATGCAGGAAAAGATGATGAAGGGGCCTAATCATTCCGAGAAAAAGGAGATGATGAAGGATATGGCACAGATGAAAGAAAAGATGCAGAAGAAAATGTCGATGCCTATGGATATGAAGTGCATGGATGATCCGCAGTCAGCGGAGCCCTCCAAGACCGATCCGCATAAACATTAGCTGACAGGAGGAGGTTGTTATGAGCTATTATTTCAGTAAGACATTGAATCTGTCCTTTGATAAAGCGATCGCCGGAGTGACGGAAGAACTGAAAAAGGAAGGTTTCGGCATCCTGACCGACATAGACGTGAAGGCAACGTTGAAGAAGAAACTCGATGTTGAATTCAGAAACTACCGGATTCTCGGCGCTTGCAATCCGCCTTTTGCATACAAGGCGTTGCAGGCAGAGGATAAGATCGGCACCATGCTTCCCTGCAACGTGATTGTGCAGGAGATTTCAGATGGGAAGGTCGAGGTCACGGCCATCAACCCTCTGGCTTCCATGCAGGCCGTGGAAAATCCCGCGTTAAAGGCGATTGCCGCCGAAATCAGCAGTAAGCTGAAAAAAGTTATCGATAGAGCATAGTCAGTGACCTGACACGCGAGAAGGGGAAGCATGACGCTCAAGAGAAATAAAATTATCTTCATAACAACGGGCGTGCTCGTTCTTGTCGTCGTTGCCGGCATTATCGCGATCCTGCTCAATATCCAGGCCTTTAAACCGCAGATCGAGGCAGCCGCGTCGGATGCAATGGGAATGGAGGTGCGGATCAAGGGCAGGCTGGGCATCGCGCTCTTTCCGGGCATCGGCATATCGCTGAGGGACATCAGTGTGCGGAACAAGGGAACGGATGTCGTTACGGTTGAGAAGATGAAGATCGGGCTGAAGTTCATTGCGCTTACGAGGCGCGAAGTCCGGATAAACCGGGTCAGGCTTATCAAGCCGGTCCTCTCCCTGGTCCGGTACAAAAACGGGACGTTCAATTTTGAAAAGTCCGGCCGCGCGCCGTCGGGTAGGCCCCTTGCCGTGGAAAAGATATCCATTGCCGAGGGGAAGCTTATTTATACCGATGAAAGCTCCGGCGGGAAGATCAAGGCGGACAACTTCGAGGGGGCCATACAAAACCTTTTTTACCGGGGGAAGGCCGTCGGCGGACCATTCAAGAACATCTCATTCGACGGGGACCTCAGGTGCAAGACGCTCACGATCAACAAGCTCACCCTGACAAACCTCGTGATGAGGACAACAGGGGAAAACGGAATATTCGAGGTAAACCCGGTCAGCATGAATCTAATCGGCGGGAAGGGGAAGGGGAGCGTTCATGTGGATGTGACAAAGTCGTCGCCTCATTACCGGCTCATCGCTGCTCTTAACCGGTTCAGGATCGAGGAGGTAATTCAGGCATTCTCGACCGGGGAAGCCCCCCGGAAAAGCATGGAAGGGACGGTCAACTTTTCCGCGGACCTGAAGGCTGCGGGAAAAAATATGGATGAGGTGAAGCGATCCCTGAACGGCGGCCTTTCCTTGAACGGGGAGGACCTTACGCTCATCGGCGTCGATATCGATGTCCTCATCCCCAAGTACAAACGAAGCCAGAACTTCAACCTCGTGGATGTCGGGGCGTACTTTCTCGTGGGCCCCTTTGGGCCGGTGCTTACCAAGAGCTACAATTTTGGAAGCCTGTACGAAGAGTCGCGGGGCGGACAAGGGAGCATCAAAAAGCTCGTATCGATCTGGAAAGTAAATAACGGCATTGTCGTGGCGACGGACGTGGCCCTTGCCTCAAAAAAATACCGGATCGCCATGAAGGGCGGATTGAACTTCAACGACAACCAATTTGTCGACGTGACCGTGGCGGCCATCGATAAACGGGGGTGCGCTGTTTACAGCCAGAAGGTGCGCGGGCCGTTCCGTAAACCGCAGATCGAGAAGGTAAACGTCTTTAGGTCACTTACGGGATCCGTGTCGAACGCGCTGGAGGATGCGAGCCAATTCATTCAGGGTAAAAAGTGCGAGGTGTTTTACTCAGGTTCGGTTGCTCATCCGGAGTAATAAGTATAATGTATTATATTCGGTTTCTCCCCGCGAGAAGGAGACCTCTTTTTTCTATATAGAGAGCACTCAATATGATAGAATGCTGAATCTTCAACTTGATGAGCGAGTAAAAAGTAATAATCTACTGCGGAGACGCGGAGAAATGCGTATTAAAAAACAATGTAACTACTCAGGTCAAAATAGTATCCGCAGATTACGCAGATTTCACAGATTTAAACAAACCTGAATTGTGTTTTAAAATCTTTGTCCATCTGCGAAATCTGCGGATAAAAGGTTTTTCTTCGGTGTAACGCGCTTCTGGTTCAGATATACTGAACAGTTACAAAAATACTGAGGATTTTCTCTGCATCTCAGCGGTTTAATTCGACTTATTGCGAGTCCATCAACTTTTTAACGAATGATACATGACATCGGGAGAATACATGTCTAAAAAGCGACCACCGGCAGGGCCTCCAACGAAGAAAGTCAAAAAATCGCTACCTCTTAAAAAGGACCCGATCGCCGGCAAAGGCGGGAAGAGCGCCGGGCCGGCAAAAGCCTCTTCAAAGCTCTTGACCAGCCCGGCGATAAAGAGTCAGCCTGCTGAACGAGACCGATCGAAAGGGAAAACGTTTCTTATTGTCGGGATCGGCGCCTCCGCGGGAGGGCTGGAAGCGTTCACGAAGCTGCTGGAGAATGTTCCGCGTCATACGGGCATGGCGTTCGTGCTTGTTCAACATCTTGCCCCCGCCAAAGACAGCATTTTGACCGAGCTTCTTTCAAAAGCGACCTCCATGCCGGTGCATGAGGTGCAGGACGGTATGACCGTGGAACCTGACCATGTTTACGTTATCCCGCCCAATGCGTTCATGACTGTTTTCCACGGCGTGCTCCGTCTCTCGCCGCGCGCCGAATCCCCTGTTCACCACATGCCTATTGATTCATTTTTTCGGTCTCTTGCCGAGGACCAGGGGCAGAGTGCCGTCGGTATCATCCTTTCGGGGACCGGCTCCGACGGTTCTCTGGGAATCCGGGCGATAAAGGCCGGGGGCGGGATTGTCCTGGTCCAGGACGAATCGGCAAAATACAACGGTATGCCCAAAAGCGCCGTTGCGACCGGCACTGTGGATTACGTCCTGCCCCCTGAAAAGATGGCCGCTGAGCTGGCGCGGATCAGCCGCCATCCCTTCCTGGCCCTTCACACAGCCATGAAGACCGGCCCGCTGCTTCAGGCAGGAGAGGATGATCTGAGCAAAATATTCATGCGGATCAGGACGGCCACGGGCGTTGATTTTGCGTATTACAAACAGGCAACGATACTGCGCAGGATCAATCGGCGCATGCTCCTGCACAAGATAGATGCACTGGAACAATACGTTCGTTATCTGCAGGAGAACCCCACGGAAGTCGGGGTCCTGTACCAGGACATCCTCATCAATGTCACTTCCTTTTTCCGGGAACCGGAGACGTTCACTGCGCTGAAGAAAGTCGTGTTCCCGCGCTTTCTTGAGAACAAAACCTCCGATACACCCCTGCGAATATGGGTCCCGGGATGCTCGACTGGAGAGGAGGCGTACTCTCTCGCAATATGTTTCTCGGAATTCAGCGAAGAGCGGGGCATATTCCATCCAATCCAGTTCTTCGCATCCGACATTGACGAGGCGGCGATCGAAAAGGCCCGCCAGGGTTTTTACCCGGACAACATCGTGCAGGATGTTTCTCCGGAACAAATCCGGCGTTTTTTTGTAAAAACGGAACAGGGATACCAGATCAGCAAGTCGATCAGGGAGCAATGCGTATTCGCCAGACAGAACCTTATCAAGGACCCGCCGTTCTCAAAGATGGACCTGATCAGCTGCAGGAACCTGATGATCTACTTCGGCCCGGTGTTGCAGAAAAAGGCGCTCCCGATCATGCACTATGCACTCAACCCTTCGGGGTATCTCATGCTCGGGAGGTCCGAGTCCATCGGCGAGTTTGCGGACCTTTTTTCCCTGGTCGACAAAAACAGCAGGATCTATTCCAAAAAGACATCATCGACAATATTGCACTTAGACCAGGAACGGAGTCATTTTATAGATATGACCGAATTGAGGAAAAAGGTGGACGAGCATGCCGCAGGCGGGACCGACATCCAGAAGGAAGCCGACAGCATCATCCTGAACAGATACAGTCCCGCGGGAATGGTCATGAATGAGGACATGGATATTCTTCAATTCCGCGGGAACATCAGCCCCTATCTGAAACCCCAGCCCGGCAAAGCAAGCCTCAATCTCATGAAGATGGCGGGTGAAAGCCTCGCCATGGAACTGCGGGTGCTTATCCGCCAGGCCGCAAAAAAAGATATTGCCGTCAGGAAAGAAGGAATTAAGGTCAGGCATAACAACACCTTCAACACGATAAACATCGAAGTGATCGCGTTCAAGACCCGTGATTCCCAGGAGCGCCTTTTTCTGGTCATTTTTGAGGACAGTGCCGCGCCGACGGAGAGAGACTCGAAAAAGCCGGGGAAAGCCCCGGCAAAGACAAAAGGCCGGTCTCAGGAGGACCAGGTTGCCCCGCTGACGCGCGAGCTCGTCGCCACGCAGCAGCATCTGAAGTCGATCGTTGCGGAACATGAGGCGTCCACCGAGGAACTCAAGGCGCTCAATGAAGAAGTGCAGTCCAGCAACGAAGAACTGCAGAGCATCAACGAGGAGCTCGAAACGTCCAAGGAAGAGCTTCAGTCCACCAACGAAGAACTGAGCACCGTGAACGACGAGCTCCAGAACCGCAACGAAGAAATAACGCAGAGCAACGACGACCTCGTAAATGTCCTGAGCGGCGTCGATATCCCGATCCTGATGATCGGGAATAAACTGCAGATCAGGCGCTTTAATGCATCCGCGGGAAAGGCGCTGAATCTCATCGCCAGCGATATCGGGCGCCCTATTTCCGACATCAGGCCCAATATCAACGTGCCGGACCTTGATCGGCTGATCCTTGAGGTGATCGATTCGCTGACGATCAAGACACAAGATGTCCAGGACACGAAGGACCGCTGGTACTCCATGACGATACGGCCGTACAAGACCAATGACAACAGGATCGACGGCGCCATCGTGACCTTCGAAGACATCAACGACCTGAAGCAGGGAATGCTGCGCATCAAGGAAGCCCGCGATTATGCCGAAGCGATCGTCGAGACCGTACGTGAACCCCTTGTCGTACTGAGCAAAGACCTGCGCGTGGTCACCGCGAACGGGGCGTACTATAAGAACTTCGCCATGACACGCGAATTAACAGAGAACAAATACTTCCCCGAGCTGCAGGACGGAATCTGGAATACGCCGGAACTCCGGATGCAGCTTGAGGCTGTCCTCCGGGACAACGACGTGTTCAGCGACTTGGAGGTGGATTACGAGGCGCCCGTCGTCGGCCACAGGAGCATGCTCCTGAATGCGCGAAAGGTCGCCCGGGAAGGGTCCGAATTGGTCCTCCTTGCCATCGAAGACATTACCGCACGGCGAATGGCGGAAGTGGAGCGGGACAAGGTCCTTCTTGATCATATGGAAGCGCTTGCCAACGTCAAGAAACTGGCCGGAATGCTGCCGATCTGCTCTTCGTGCAAGAAAATACGCAATGACGAAGGTTATTGGGAGCAGATCGAGGCTTATATCAGAGAACATTCCGAGGCGGAATTCACCCACGGCATATGCCCGGAATGCGCGATGAAATTATATCCGGAATACGTTAAGAAGAATAAAGGAAAATGATTTGTAGTATTGAAAAGGCGAGATTCTTCGCGGAGTTTATCCTGAGTCGTTCAAAAACGAGATTCTTCGCTGTGCTCAGAATGACAGGCCGCAGGGCTCAGAATGACACATCAGGTGTTTTTTGACTTTTTTACGAGACTAAACCTGAAACTTCACCGGTTCACGCATTTGTTTATTCCTTTGGATCCTTTATCCCTGCTATGGCGAAACAACAAAATATATATATGCTCCTCAGCCGGTTCTTCAGCTTCCTGGTCAGCGTAGCGCGTGATTTCAAACGTAATCAGGGGCTCCTGCTGGCCGGCGCCATAGCCTATTATACCCTGCTGTCAATTGTGCCCCTGTCGATCCTCGCCCTCATAGTACTGTCACGTTTTATCGAAAAGGGCCTGCTATTTCACACCTTGTCGACATATATAGAAATGATGATACCAGGCTATGCGGCAACCTTGACCGAACAAGTACTGGTATTTCTTGAGCACGGCAAATCGGTCGGGAGTTTTGTACTTCTGGCCATGCTCTTTTTCAGTTCCATAGCCTTTACCGTGCTCGAAAGCGCCATGTCCGTGATCTTTTTTCATCGTGTCAGAACGCAACGCCGTCACTATCTCCTGTCCGCCATTATTCCTTACATATATATCTTTGTATTCGGCCTGGGCATCCTGCTGGTATCGTTTATAGCGGGCGCCATAGAGACCCACAGCGGCAGGCAGTTAGTCATATTTGGATGGGGTCTCAGCCTTGAGGGCCCATCCTTCTTTGCGCTGTATTTAATGGGGATACTCGGCGAGGTGTTGCTGGTGACTTCCTTCTACCTGATCATGCCCGCGGTGCGCATTACGTTCCGGCACGCTCTGATGGGAGGGACGATCGCGACGGTTTTATGGGAGCTCACCCGCCGTGTGCTGGTCTGGTATTACTCGGTCCTCTCTACGGTAACGGTAATCTACGGTTCTTTTGCCACGTCAGTGGTGGCCCTGCTCAGTTTAGAGGCGATTGCCGTCATTATTTTGCTGGGGGCCCAGATCATTGCGGAACTTGAGCGCAGAAAAACTTAGGGGCATCAGGTAAACCCCGTTAGAGAACTTTGCTCTCTAACGATATGAGGTTGCAGCGTTGGACCGCAATCTGAGGAATGATACGTACCACGCCGGGCCTGACCGACAAGGAAAAGACATACCTCAAAACGTTCCTTGCCGAGGCGCTGACCGGCGAGGACCTCGTCATGCGATATCCGAAGGCGCCGCAATAGCTGAAAAGACAAGAGGCTGAGACGCGATAACGGGATCAACAGGATAGTGGTCGTTAAATATCCGGTCATATCCTGTTTTTCGGACAAAAAAGGTTTTTATGGACATCATCGAAGAAATTATCGCGAAGAAGCCGCATCTCGATAACACGCTGCGGTTCTATGAAAGATCCATCCAGTTCGCGGCTGCGGTGAAGGCGCTCGGCATTCCGTCGAGGCCGGGTCTGAACGCCTATCCGCCGGAGTTCATTGGCCGGATCATTGAGCGTTTTCTGACTGTTGTTGATCTGCCCGAAGGCAGCCTGTCACCTCTGAAGCAGGCCCTGGAGCTCGGCGAGATCGATTTTACGAGGCTCCCTCTGCTTGAAGTGCCGGCGTTCTCGCTCCCGTATTCCGAGGACGATCTTACGATGCTTCTTTTTCTTTTAAGCAGGCCATACTTTCTCGGGATACAAGAGGTCCTTCAGCGTGATGACCGCTTTTGGGAAGAAGGGAGGTGTCCCGTATGCAGTGCGCGGCCGTCCCTGTTGACCGTCTCCCCGAAGGGTTTGCAGCAGCACTGTTCTTTCTGTGGTACGAAAGGACGGTATGATGCCGTCGGATGTCCTGTTTGTCATAATAAGAATCGGGCGTTGCTGAACACTTTTATTGTCAAGAAAGAAAAAGGATTCAGGGTCCGCGCCTGCGATCGTTGCAAATCGTATGTCAAGACCGTGGATGAAAAAATAATGGGCCGCATGACGCCTGATCTTGCAGACCTGATGAGCCTGCCCCTGGACGTTGTGGTCCAGGAAAAAGGCTACAAGCGTCCTTCTCCGAATCCCATCGGGATGTTACGGATGTCCGCCAGTGGATGAAATGATATGACTGGGGTGGGAAGTTCTATCCGCTGATCTTCTGGATGGCCTTGGTGATCTTGTCAGACATCGGGTCGTGCTGCAGGGCATTCCGGTATGCGGCGAGCGCCTTCTCTTTCAGGCCGCTTCTCGCGTAGAAGTTTCCGAGCTCCAGATGGTAGTCGCTTTTTTTCGGAGCTTTCTCGATCGCCCTCACAAAGTGCTCTTCCGCTTCGTGGCCCCTGCGCGGAATGCGCGCGAGCGTCAGGCCCCGGCGAAATACGTATTCCGCATTCCCGGGATCAAGACGGATCGCCCACTCGAAGGCCTCCTCGGCACCCCAAAAGTTTCCCTGGTTAAACTGTTTAATTCCCTCGTTGAACTGCGCGCGGGCAGTCTCCCGGTTGGCTGTTGTTCCCTTATGGGCTTTTCCCTCCTCCCGGTCCCTATCAGCCCCGCTGGCGAGATCGATGTTGTATTCCTTGCGCGCGGTCGGTGAACTGAGGGTTTCATAGGCATCGTGGATCCGCGAAAAGAGCGCTTCGAGCTTTTCCTTCATGTCGCTCATCTCGGGTTCAAAGTGCCGGTCCGGATGGTAGTGCTTGGCAAGATGGAAGTACGCCTTTTTGATCTCCAGCGCCGTGGCGCCGTGGCCCACCTCGAGCACTTCATAATGGTTCTGACGTCCCAGACTGTCGAAGGCGTTCTGGAGGGTCTCCTTGGTGACGGATATCTCGGTCGCAGGGGCTTTCTCCTCTTTTTTCACTTCGGCCGCGACGGTTTCGCGCACGACCGCGGACACGATCTTATCCTCCCGGGTCTTGATCTCTCCGGTTTCCGCCATCCTGAGGGCCAGCATCGCGTATACCGCCTTCAGGGTGTTGAAGTCCCCGATGCCTGACAGTACGCATAGTTCCTGAATGCTTGTGGAGCCGTCGATGAGCGAAAAGACCGTCCGCTGGTCCTGATCGAGGTGGACGCTCTGGAAGAGGAGCGAGGGGTCCGTTGAGGTGCGCAGGATGGTCTTGATCGAAGGGAGCGATTTGCGGATACCTTTCCAGTCGAGATTGCGGATGCCTTCGATGATCAGGTCGCCGGTGCTCATATGGATGGGGATGATCTCGGAGACCGGCAGGGGGCGGCCATCGAACTGGTAGCCCCCGTCGCGCCAGCCGAATAGCTTAATGATGATCTCCTTGACCTGGAGCTTCACCTGGGCCACGAGGTCCTGCGCGGTGAGGATTCCCATCTCGAACAGGACGGCGCCCAGTTTTTTACCAGTTTTGATGACGGCTTCCGATGAGGAGTCGAACTGGGCGCTGGTGATCTTTCCCGTTCGCATCAGGAACTCTCCCAGCCTGTCCTCATCCAAATTCGATGAGGCGAAGAGGATGTCCCCGTTCCTGAAGAACACCTTTTTTATTTCCCGGTCGCGCGAAAAGACAACGGTGCCGGTCTCCTTCTCTTTCCGGAGGTCCTGAAAGAGCCAGGGGATGGTCATGTCCTTTATGTCGCCGGCTGAAGAGATCATGCAACTCCTTGGGGTCATGAACAATGTTCTATTCCGGTAAAATTATTGGATATTATAGCATTATTTAATCGGTGTCCACCTTTTTATTTACTTTTATTTTTCGAATCTGCGGCGGCATTTACCATACCCGATTCTGCTCTCAGGGCATTGACTAACGTCCCGGTTCTTACTATAATGGGTCTTGTCCTTACCGAGTGGGTAAAAATGAGCTTGAAAGCTCACAGAACCCGCTCTACGTAAGGGTTTTTAGCTTGTAATGGATGAGGAAAATATGATATGAATTGAGCATGCAGAAAAACAAGC